>JBKJPD010000065.1:0-8968 GCA_046595345.1 Pseudonocardia sp. | reverse complement strand
ACCGGCTCGTGATCACCTGGTGCGGCGAGACGGTGGTCGACGTTCCCCCGCGCACGGTCGCCCACGACGGCCCGGTCTACCGGCGCCCGGTGGCCCGCGGAGCGGCCCAGGACGCGTTGGAGGCGAACCTGCCCGACGCACTCCCGCGCCCCGCCGCGCCGTCCGAACTGCGCGCCGAGATCCTCCGGATGGCCGCGAGCCCCAACTTGTGCAGCCGCGCCTGGATCACCGACCAGTACGACCGCTACGTCCGCGGCAACACCACCTCGTCGCAGCCCGCCGACGCCGGGATGGTGCGCATCGACGAGGAGTCCGGCCGCGGGGTGGCGGTCTCCACCGACTGCAACGCCCGGTTCGTGGCGCTCGATCCCTATGCGGGCGCGCAGATCGCGCTCGCCGAGGCCTACCGCAATGTCGCGACGAGCGGGGCTGTACCGCTGGCCGTCACCAACTGCCTGAACTTCGGGTCGCCCGAGGACCCCCATGTGATGTGGCAGTTCCAGCAGGCCGTGCGCGGGCTCGCCGACGGCTGCGCACAGCTCGGCATCCCGGTCACCGGCGGGAACGTCAGCTTCTACAACCAGACCGGCGACCGCCCGATCCTGCCCACGCCGGTGGTCGGTGTCCTCGGCGTGATCGCCGATGTCGCGCGGCGCGTCCCGTCCGGGTTCACCCGCGACGGCGACGTCGTGGTGCTGCTCGGGGAGACCTTCGACGAGCTCGGTGGCAGCGAGTGGGCCCACGTCGTCCACGGGCATCTGGGCGGGCGGCCGCCGGTGGTCGACCTGGCCGGTGAGCAGCGGCTCGCCGGGCTGCTGGCCGCCGCCGCGGCCGACGGCCTGCTCACCGGCACTCACGACCTGTCCGACGGCGGGATGGCGCAGGCGCTGGTCGAGGCCTGCCTCGTCGGCGGGCGCGGGGCGCAGGTGGCGCTTCCGCCGTTGCTCGACCCGTTCGTCGCGTTGTTCGCCGAGTCGACGGGCCGGGTGCTCGCCACGGTGGCCACGGACCGGGCCGACGACCTGCTCGCCCGAGCCGCGACGGCCGGGGTGCCCGCCCGCGTCATCGGCGTCACCGGCGGTCCGGAGCTTGCCGTGGCGGAGATCCCGGCCTTGCCGCTCGACGAGCTGCGCACGGTGTGGGAGGCGACCCTGCCGGCGCTGTTCGGTACCGATCTGAACGGATAGCCGGGGGGACCGCTCCGAGCGAACCGGCCGGCCGTTGCCCGGCTACCGTCGTCGGCGTGACCGAGAACTGCGACGACGCCGGCGACGGGGCGCTGCGCTCCTGGTTGGCAGGCGGTCCGGAGCCGGAGCGATCCGTGCTGCGGGCCGCGGTGAAGAACAGCCTTGTCGCCCTCACCGCGGCCGCTCCCGGACACAGCGTGGAGGTACGCGTTCCCCCATATGGGGCTATCCAATGCGTGAGTGGCCCCCGACACGGCCGCGGTACGCCACCCAACGTGGTCGAGGCCGACCCGCGCACCTGGCTCGCACTGTCAATGGGGTGTCTGACCTGGGACGACGCGCTCCACTCCGGGAAGCTGGCGGCGTCGGGATCGCGTACCGGCGAGGTCGCCCGGCTGCTGCCGCTGACCTGACGTCGCCGCCCGGACGCTACTTCAGAAAAATCTTTGTCAGGTGATGGTGGCGCAAACACTGTCGGAGACGGAAAATCGATCCGGTCCGGCCCGATCAGGGCTTGAGCCGGCCGCATCGAGTGACAGGAGGTGGCGGGTGGACGCAGCGTGCAGCCTGCCCGACCCTGTGAAGCGCAGGACGGTTGTGGTGGTTCCCGAGCAGTCGGCGGGTCCGCTCGTGCGCCTGGCCGCGCACTGGTCCGCGCTGGGCCCGGCAGGCGCGCCGGCCGTCGCCGACCGGCTGGCCACGGTGCTCCGCCAGTTGGGCGCCACGCTGCGGGCCGAACCGTTCTGGCCGCTCGCCGCCCGCAGCGTCGGTGCGGAGATGTTCGCCAGCGGGCTGTGTGGTGATCCCGCCGATCCGGCGCCGGGTGTCGAGGACGTACTCGCCCGGAGCCTGGGCCTGCTCCGCCGGGAGGCCCCGGCCACACTCGGTATCTCCGGCGCGGAGGGCGAGCAGCGACTCGCCGCGGCACTCGATGAGATTGCGGCGGGGTTCGCCGGGGCGCTGCTCGACAGCGGCCGCTCCGGCCATCCACGACCGGTGCCGTCGTCGGCTGTCGCGCTGGTCGGTGGCCTCCCCTACCGCGCCGTGTACGACCAGGCGTACGCCGGGATCGTGATCGGGTCGCTGGAGGGCGACGTGCTCGCCTACAACCCGGCAATGGGCCGGATGCTCGGGATCGAGGGGCCGATGGGCGAGCCGCTCCCGGTGTCGGACTTCGTGCATCCTGACGACCTCGCCGACGTCGTCGAACGCTACCTCCGCCTGGTCCGGGGCGAAGCCGACGTCGTGCGGCTGGAAGTGCGGCTGGTCCGCCCGGATTCGCAGGTGGTCTGGGTCAGCGTCGTCGTCCAACTCGTGCGGGGTCAGGACGGCGCCCCGTCGCATCTCATGGCGGTGGTCGAGGATGTGACCGCGCGGCTGCCCCGATCGCGGCTGCAGGTGGACTCCGCGCAGAACCAGCTCCACCGGCTCCCCGGCCGAGGTATCACCGAGCAGTGGTTGCGCCGCGCGTTCGCCGATGGCGGGGCGAAGCAGGTCGGGGTCTGCATCCTCGACCTCGACGGGTTCCACGCAGTCAACGACGCCCTCGGCGGCGAGGTCGGCGACCGGTTGCTGCTCGGCGTGGTGGGCCGGCTCCAGTTCGTTGCAGGCGAGCACCTCGTCACCCGCACCGATGGCGACGAGTTCGCGGTGCTCGTAGCCGATCCCGACAACACCGGCGACGTCTGCCGGCTCGCCGACCGGCTGCAGGCGGCGCTCGCCACGCCGTTCCTCATCGGCGGTCACACGGTCTCGTTGACCACCAGCATCGGTGTCGCCGAGAGCCCTACGGCCGGGGCCTGTCCGGACGAGTTGATGCGGTCCGCCGACATCGCCCGCTCGTGGGCCAAGGCACTCGGGGGCGGGCGTCGCGTCGTGTTCGACCATGAGCGCGACACTGCGGAGGCGGCCCGGTTCGGGCTGATCGCCGGGCTGCGGGGGGCCATCGATCGTGGCGAGTTCCGGCTCGACTACCAGCCGCTGGTGCGCCTGACCGACGGCCGGCTGCGGGGTGTCGAGGCGCTGGTCCGCTGGCAGCACCCCGAGCACGGGCTGATCGGGCCGGGGCGGTTCATCGAGCTCGCAGAGAAGAGCGGTGCCATCGTCCCGCTCGGGCAGTGGGTGCTGGAGGAGGCCTGCAGGCAGGCCGCGGTCTGGTGGCGTGAGTTGGGTGCCGAGGCGCCGTTCGTCAGCGTCAACGTGTCGCCGGTGCAGCTGGTCGAGCCGGGGTGGGTGGGTGAGGTCGTCGGTGCACTCGCCGCAACCGGGCTCCCCTCCCACCGGCTCCAGCTGGAGATCACCGAACAGGCGGTGCTCGGGGACGAGGCCGTGGTACTCGACGCGCTGACCGCGCTACGCGCCGTGGGCGTTCGGCTGGCGCTCGACGACTTCGGCACGGGGTACTCCAGCCTGGGCTGGCTGCGCAGGCTACCGGTGCACGCATTGAAGATCGACGGATCGTTCATCGACGGCCTGCGTCACCCGGTCGCCGACCCGGTGGACACCTCGATCGTGCGTGCGCTGGTCCAGATGGCCCATGCCCTGGCGCTGGAGGTCACGGCCGAATGGGTGGAGACGTCGGTCCAGGCGGAACGGCTCGCCGCGCTGGGTTGCGATGTCGGGCAGGGGCGCTGGTTCGGTGACGCAGGTCCCGGAGAGTGGGTTCCAGGGCTCTGGCGGCGTAGCATCGACCATTGAATCGCTGTCTTTCGCAAGGAGCGTGTCGTGCGTCCGAGTTCCGACCGGAACGAGACCTACATCGACCGCACGACCGACCTGGAGGCTGATCCGGCGCCGCACGAGGAGTGCGGCGTGTTCGGCGTCTGGGCACCCGGCGAGGATGTCGCCAACCTGACCTACTACGGGTTGTACGCCCTGCAGCACCGTGGGCAGGAAGCCGCCGGGATCGCTGTGTCCGACGGGCACCGCATGGTCGTATTCAAGGACCTCGGGCTGGTCAGCCAGGTGTTCGACGAGCAGATCCTGTCCTCGCTGAAGGGTCACATCGCCGTCGGGCACTGTCGCTACTCGACGACCGGGTCCGCCACCTGGGAGAACGCGCAGCCGACGTTCCGCACCACGGCCACCGGCAGCGGTATCGCGCTGGGCCACAACGGCAACCTGGTCAACACCGCGGAGCTGCGCGAGGAGGTGGCGGCGGCGCAGCGTGTCGCCACGGCCGAGCGCGGGTCCACACCGAGGAGTGGTCAGGCGTCCAGCCGCGCCCACGTCCGGTCCAGCACCGATTCGGACCTGATCACCGAACTGCTTGCGGGCACCGCCGCCGACATCGGCGTCGAGGAGGCCGCCATGCGGCTGCTGCCGCGGGTGCGCGGCGCGTTCTCGCTGGTGTTCGCCGACGAGAGCACGCTGTACGCCGCACGCGATCCGCAGGGCGTGCGCCCGCTGGTGCTCGGGCGCCTCGCGCGTGGCTGGGTCGTGGCGAGTGAGACCGCCGCTCTGGACATCGTCGGGGCGTCGGTGGTCCGCGAGGTCGAGCCGGGCGAGCTGATCGCGATCGACGCCGATGGCATGCGCAGCTCCCGGTTCGCCGCACCCGATCCCAAGGGCTGCCTGTTCGAGTACGTCTACCTGGCCCGCCCCGACACCTCGATCTCCGGCCGGTCGGTGCACGCCACCCGGGTGGAGATCGGCCGCAGGCTCGCCCTCGAGTACCCGGTCGAGGCCGATCTGGTGATCCCGGTGCCCGAGTCCGGCACGCCCGCAGCCATCGGATACGCCCAGGGCTCCGGCATCCCCTACGGCCAGGGCCTGGTCAAGAACGGCTATGTCGGCCGCACATTCATCCAGCCGAGCCAGACGATCCGCGAGCTCGGCATCCGGCTCAAGCTCAACCCGCTGCGCGACGTCATCCGCGGCCAGCGGCTCGTCGTGGTCGACGACTCGATCGTCCGCGGCAACACGCAGCGCGCGCTCGTGCGCATGCTGCGCGAGGCCGGGGCGCTCGAGGTGCACGTCCGGATCGCGTCGCCGCCGGTGAAGTGGCCGTGTTTCTACGGCATCGACTTCGCCACCCGGGCCGAGCTCGTCGCCGGGTCGCTCGACACCGAAGGCGTGCGCCGCACGATCGGGGCCGACACGCTCGGCTACGTCTCCCTCGAGAACCTCATCGCCGCCAGCGAGCAGCCGCGTACCAGGCTGTGCGCGGCCTGCTTCGACGGGCAGTACCCCATCCCGTTGCCGGACGAGGCGCGGCTCGGCAAGCACCTGCTCGAGAAGCTGTCGGTGCCCCTCGACGTCGCAGTGACCGAGAACATGTTGGGGACCGAGAACATGTTGGGGACCGAGAACATGTTGGGGACCGTCCCGGACACGGCATCCGGAGGGCCCGCTTCCGGCGACGCCGGGCCGCTGCCGGTCGGCTACGGTTCGGCGCCGGGTCTCGTCTGATCCACCCCGGCCCCATCCACCCCGGGCGCCACGGCGCCCGCCCATCGCAGGAGCGAAACCGACCATGCCGCCGACCACGCCAGGCTCCGACGGTACCGGTGCCAGCTACAAATCCGCCGGGGTGGACATCGAGGCCGGTGAGCGTGCCGTCGAGGCCCTGCGCCCGTTCGCGGAGAAGGCCACCAGGCCCGAGGTGATGGGCGGTATCGGTGGGTTCGCCGGGCTGTTCGCCCTCAAGCTCGGCAAGTACACCGAACCGGTGCTGGCCGCGTCAACCGACGGTGTCGGCACCAAGGTCGCCATCGCGCAGGCGATGGGCAAGTACGACACAGTCGGGCTCGACCTCGTCGCGATGGTCGTCGACGACCTCGTCGTCTGCGGCGCGGAGCCGCTGTTCCTGCAGGACTACATCGCCGTCGGCAAGGTCGTCCCGGACCGCATCGCCGACATCGTCGGGGGCATCGCCGAGGGCTGCCGCCTCGCGGGCTGCGCCCTCGTCGGTGGCGAGACGGCGGAGCACCCCGGTCTGATGGACCCGGACCACTACGACGTGGCGGCCACCGGTGTGGGCGTGGTCGAGGCGGACAAGCTCCTGGGCCCGGACCGCCTGCGTGACGGGGACGTGGTGCTCGCGATGGGCTCCTCCGGGGTGCACAGCAACGGCTTCTCGCTGGTCCGCCACGTGCTGCTCGCCGAGGGTGGCCTCGCCCTCGACGCCGTGCTGCCCGAGCTCGCCGACGACCGCACGCTGGGACAGGTGCTGCTCACCCCCACGCGCATCTACGCGATGGACTGCCTCGCGCTGATCGAGGAGGTCGACGTGCACGGCTTCTCCCACATCACCGGGGGAGGCCTCGCGGCCAACCTGGCCCGGGTCGTGCCGCCGCACCTGTCCGTGGCGCTGGACCGTCGGACCTGGGTGCCGCAGCCGATCTTCCGCCTGGTGGAGAAGACGGGCCGCGTCAGCACCGAGGAGATGGAGCGCACCTTCAACATGGGTGTCGGGATGGTGGCGATCGTGCCGCCCGAGGACGTCGACCGTGCGCTGGCGACCCTGATGGCGCGCCACGTGCCCGCGTGGGTGCTGGGAGAGGTCACCGAGGGCGACGGCAGCGTCGTGCTCGAGGGCGAGCACCCGGCCTGACGGCCACTGCGACGCACAGAACCGCGCCCGGCCTCAGCAGAGGTCGGGCGCGGTTCGTGGTTCAGTCCTCGTCGTCGTCCGCGTACTTGGAGTACGGGTCGTCGTCGTCCTCGGAATCGTCGGAGTCGTCGATCTCGACGGGCGGACTGCCCGGCTGACCGGCAAGCTCACGCTGCAGACGCTCAAGGTCGGTCCCGCCCGAGCTGTACTTCAGCTCGCGGGCAACCTTGGTCTGCTTGGCCTTCGCACGGCCGCGCCCCATGGCTCGACCCCCTCAGACGTCGCGGGGACCCGGAGTGCGGCCTGAACGGCAGGCACCCGGTCCCGATGGTTGGCTCTCGTGGTCGTCACTGTACCGCCCGCGGGGGCTACCGGGCACCTCAGCCCACGCGCGACACCCTCAGGCCGGCAGCCACACGCTGCGCAGGCGTCCGACCTCGGTCATCCGGCGCTCGGCGAGGCGGTCCGCGGCGACCGACGGGGGCACCCCCTCGGCGTCGGCGAGGGCGAACACCTCCCGGGTGGTGTCGAAGATCAGCGTCGCCCGGTCCCGCGCCCGTGGCTCGGAGTAGCCGTGCATCTCGTCGGCGACCTGGATGAGGCCGCCGGCGTTCACGAGGTAGTCGGGGGCGTAGAGGATCCCGCGGTCGGCGACGAGCTTCTCGACGCCGGGGTGCGCGAGCTGGTTGTTGGCGGCGCCGCAGACGATCGCGGCCTGCAGGCCGGCCACGCTGGCGTCGTCGAGGGCACCGCCGAGGGCGCACGGGGCGTACACGTCGAGGTCGAGGCCGGGCAGCTCCTCCGGGGTGACCGAGGTGACCCCGGGGTTCTCGGCGAGCACCCGCTCCACGGCGGGGGCGTGCACGTCGCTGACGACGACCGTCGCCCCGTCGGAGACCAGGTGCCGGACCAGGTGGTGGCCGACCTTCCCGACGCCCTCGACGCCGACCCGGCGCCCGTGCAGGGTCGGGGCGCCCCAGGTCTTCTCGGCGGCGGCACGCATGCCCTGGAAGACACCGAAGGCGGTGAGCACGCTGGAGTCGCCGGCGCCGCCGTGGGAGGGGGATCGGCCGGTGACGAAGGAGCACTCACGGGCGACGACGTCCATGTCGGCGACATAGGTGCCGACGTCGCACGCGGTCCAGTAGCGCCCGCCCAGGGTCTGCACGAAGCGGCCGTAGGCCCGCAGGAGCGCCTCGCTCTTGTCCGCCGACGGGTCACCGATGATCACGGCCTTGCCACCGCCGAGGTCGAGCCCGGTGATCGCCGCCTTGTAGGCCATGCCGCGGGAGAGCGCCAGGGCGTCGGCGAGGGCGTCGTCCTCGCTGGCGTAGGGGTAGAAGCGGGTGCCGCCGAGCGCGGGACCCAGCGCGGTCGAGTAGATGGCGATGATGGCGCGCAGCCCGCTCTGCGGGTCCTGCACGTGCACGACCTGCTCGTGGCCGGTGTTGCGGTCGAAGACGCCCACTGTGCGCTCCCGTTCGGGGGTAGGCCGCGCCCTCGTGGGGCGGTGCGGCAAGAGGCCGGGCGGGTGTGCCCGGGCCCCCAGGCTAGTGGCGCGCGCAGGGAGGGTGCGCGCGTGCTGGCACCATGGTCGGCGATGTCCGCCCATGCCTGCTACCTGCGCGTGTACGAGCCGCTCGCGGCCTTCCCCCCGGAGACCCGCGCGCGGTGGCAGCGTGCGCTGGCGTCGGGGCGCACCCCCACCCGGGTCGAGGCCGCCTGGCTCGAGCACCGCCAGGCCACCGGCGCGCTGCTGGGCCTTCCGGCGACGGACGCCCCGCTCGGGGCGGACTCACGACTCTCGCGCCCTGCGGGCGCGGCCGCCGGCGACCTGCTCGACGTGCTGCTCGTGGACACCGCCTCCGAGCTCGCCGAGGACCCCCGCTCGGTGCTGATCTGCCCGCTGCGGACGAGGCTGCGCTCCTGGCGGGTCCTCGACGAGGTCCGCGACGCGGTCCCCGGGGCCGTCGCCGACGTGGTGGTGCCCCCGACCACCACTGAGGCGGCGCGGCGCGAGCTGGCCCGCTGGCAGGGCCTCGGGGCGGACCTGCGCAGCCACGTGCAGAGCTCGACCTGGGCCGTGCCGCTGCGCTGGTTCGCCGTCGTGGACGAGGCCGACCGTCGGACCCGCACCGGCCCCCGCCACGCCGGTGGGGGGCTCCCCGTGCCCGGGTCCGCGCCGGAGCGCTCGGTGGTGTTCCGGACCCGGATGACGCAGGCGCGG
>JBKJPD010000643.1:0-2655 GCA_046595345.1 Pseudonocardia sp. | reverse complement strand
GGACCGCTGCGGCCTGGACCGCAGCGGTCAAGGCCGCAGCGGTCAAGGCCGCAGCGGTCAAGGCCGCAGCGGTCCAGGCCGCAGCGGTCCAGGCCGCAGCGGTCCAGAAGGTCGCGGTCGGCAGCCCCGGATGTGGAATGAGCACCGCGGGCCTCGGCGCGGTGGACGCTCACGTACGCGCAGCGGCGGAGTTCCTCGGCTGCCTGTTCGGCGAACCACGGTTGATCGGCGTGGCAGGCCGGGCCGGCGCATCGGACCACCCGTCGGGCCGGGCCGTCGACTTCATGGTCGACCAGAGCACCGGCGAGGCGCTGGCCGCCTGCGCGCTGCGCAACAAGGAAGCACTCGGCATCTCCTACCTGATCTGGCGGCAGCGGATCAATACCGGCAGCGGCTGGGAGGCGATGGCGGACCGCGGGGACGCCACCGCCAACCACATGGACCACGTGCACATCTCCTTCGCCGCCGGCGCCGGAGGCGGCGGACTGAAGGGCTGCTAGGCGTGGCTCGCCCCTCAGCGGGTATTCCCGCGCCGCTCGTCGCATCAGATACGACACCCGACCCACTCACGGTGACCGATTCCACAGACTTTATGAACAGTCCACTATCTTCTGCCGCAGATCACCAGCGACCCGGCTCCCCTGCCGGACCAGGATCCCCGATCCGCCGCCGTCACTCCCCACCGGCGCGGTCTGCACGGGTCGCACCGATCGGAAGAGGCAGGTCGTGTCGCGGCACCGCTCCCCCGGCGGCCGGAACGCGCGCCGGCGGCCGGACATCCCCGCGGTCGCGCTCCCCGGTGCGCCACCTGCTCGCGTACCCCTCACGCGGCATCGCGCCGCCTCGGCCATCCACAACGGAATGTCGGCCGCCGCCGTGTCCGGGGCCGCGCTCGCCGTCGTGATCCCGACGATGGGCGCCGCCGCAGGCCCCACCGCCGACACCACAACGGCAGCCGCGACGCTGCGCCTGGCCGCCGACGACAGGACCGTGGCCCCGGACGGCGCCGCCCTGGGACTGGTGACGAGCGTCGTCCTCGTGGCGGAGGCGCCGGAGCCCGAGCCGTCCACGGTCGACGTCACGGAGCTCATCAAGGGCGCGGGCCTCGCCGACGTCGCCCGTCAGGCCGGGGAGGCGAGGGCCGCCCGCGAGGCTGCCGCGCTCTGCGACGCCGATGTCGACGGCCTCGGGCGCGTCAAGCCCTGGGTCCGCCGCGCCGCACAGTTCCTGTCCTGCCTCTACGACGGGCCGAGGCTCATCGGGGTGGCACACCGCAGTCGCGCGTCCGACCACCCACGCGGCCTCGCGATCGATCTGATGGCGCGGGGCGAGACGGGTGACCGGATCGCCGACTGCGCTCTCGCCAACCGGGACGAGTTCGCGATCAGCTACGTGATCTGGGGTCAGCGGATCAACTACGGCGACGGCTGGGAAGCCATGTCCGACCGCGGCTCGGACACCGAGAACCACTTCGACCACGTGCACATCTCGTTCAGTGCAGCTCCGGGGTCCGGAGTTCCTCTGGCCGAGCGCTGCGGATAGGCACCGGCGTCGCTGTTCCGAGGGGCAGCCGATAGCGTGATGACTCCTCCGCTTCCAACGACTGAATCGATGGAGAGCTCATGCGCGTCGGCGTGCTCACCGGGGGTGGCGACTGCCCCGGACTGAACGCGGTCATCCGGGCGGTCGTCCGAAAGGGCGTCCCCGAGTACGGCTACCAGTTCCTCGGATTCCGGGACGGCTGGCGCGGGCCGTTGGAGGCCCTGACCATGCCGCTGGACATCCCTGCCGTGCGCGGCCTGCTGACCCGCGGCGGCACGATCCTCGGCTCGTCGCGCACCAACCCGTTCGCGGTCGAGGACGGCGTCGAGAAGATCCGCCGCAACCTGCAGAACCTCGGGGTCGACGCCCTGATCGCCATCGGCGGCGAGGACACCCTCGGCGTCGCGACGAAGCTGTACGAGATCGGCGTCAACGTCGTGGGGGTGCCCAAGACCATTGACAACGACCTGTCGGGCACCGACTACACCTTCGGTTTCGACACCGCGGTGAACATCGCGATGGAGGCGATCGACCGGCTGCACACCACCGCCGAGTCACACCACCGCGCGCTCATCGTCGAGGTCATGGGCCGCCACGCCGGGTGGATCGCGCTGCACGCGGGGATGGCGGGCGGGGCGAACATCATCCTCATCCCCGAGGTGCGCTTCGATATCGACCAGGTCTGCAAGTGGGTCGAGTCGCGGTTCCGGCTCGACTACGCCCCGATCATCGTGGTGTCGGAGGGCGCGAAGCCCAAGGACGGTGACCTGTCGCTGCTCAACGGTGAGAAGGACGCCTTCGGCCACGTTCGGCTCGGCGGGATCGGCGACTGGCTGGCCCGTGAGATCGAGTCGCGCACAGGCAAGGAGGCCCGGACGACGGTGCTCGGGCACGTCCAGCGCGGTGGCACCCCCACCGCCCGGGACCGCTGGCTCGCCACCCGTTTCGGGCTGCACGCGATCGACGCGGTGGCGAACGAGAGGTTCGGCACCATGACGATCTCGGTGCCCCGCAGCGCTGTCATCATGCCGAACTTCTCGTTCGCCACCGCGTCGATCGCGTGCAGTCCGAAACGGGTGGCGAGCCAGCGGTCCCGGGCGGTGGGGGTGCCAC
>JBKJPD010000603.1:0-7665 GCA_046595345.1 Pseudonocardia sp. | reverse complement strand
CAACCACGTGGCGCGCTCCTCGTACGCCCGAATCGGGTTCACCCAGGTCGGGAGCTTCGCCACCGTCCTGTTCTGACAGCGCCGGGGGGCGCGGAATCGTCGCACCGGCCACGTTCTCCGCGCACGAGCCGTCAGTCGGCGAACAGCTTGTCCTGCTCCGCACGGAGCGCGTCGGTCTCGGGCCCGCGGGCCCGATGACGTCGGCGTAGACGGGCACCGGGTCCGCGGCCATGTCGCGGACCAGGTGCAGTCCTGCGCGACGCCCATCGGGAGCAGGCCCTCGGCGCAGGTGACGGGCGTTGACCTGGGCACGCCGTAGGTTGTCACAGCCGCCGAGGCCGTCGAGTGCCTGGCCGGACCACAGGTCCCGCTCGGTGGTGGCGACGGCGCCGGGCGCCGTCACCGGGGACGCGTCCGCCGTGTGACACCGGCCGGCGGCACCGGGCTTGGCATACTCGGGAGCATGCCGCCCGCCGCTCCGGTTCGTCCCTTCCGACGGCTGCTGGCTGTGCTTGCCACGCTCGCCGTGCTGACCGGAGTGGCGGGGTGCGGTCTGTTCGGTGACGACGGGCCGGACCGGGTGGCGGCCGAGTTCGTCACGGCCTGGTCCGCCGGCGACGACACGGGGGCGGGGGCGCTGACCGACAACCCCCTGGCCGCGGCGGCCGGGCTGGCCGCCGCCCGCGCCGCGCTCGCCCCGGAGGGGATCACCGCCGCCGTCGCGCAGGTGCGCAAGGCCACCGACCGCGCCTCCGCCTCGGTGGAGGTGACCTGGAACCTCGGGACCGGCCGGATCTGGAGCTACCTCGGTGAGCTGGAGCTCGTCGCCGCCCCGGCCGCCGAGCAGGGTTGGCTGGTGCGTTGGGCGCCCACGGTAGTGCACCCGCAGCTCGCGGCACGTCAGCTGCTGGCGCTCCGCACCGATGCCGCCCAGTCCGCGCCCGTGGTGGACCGGACCGGGGCGCCGCTGCTCGAGCCGACGCCGGTGATCGCGGTGCTGCTGGACCGGCTCGCAGCCGGTGACCTGCCCGTCGTCGCCGGGGCATTGGCGAAGGCGCTGTCCCGCCTCGATCCGGCGCTCACCCAGCAGTCGATCATCGACGGTGCGGCACGTGCCCCCGACGGGCGGGCCTACTCCGTCGCCGTGCTGCGCGACACCGACTATCAGTCCGTCAAGCCCGCGATCCACGACCTGCCCGGGGTGCGGTTCACGAGTTCCGAGCGGCTGCTCGCCCCCGATGCGGGTTTCGCGCGACAGGTGCTTCCCGGTGTCCGCGCCGAGATGGCAACGCAGCTCGAGGGCACCCCCGGATGGTCGGTGCGCGTCGTCGACTCCTCGGGTTCCACGATCACCACGCTCGTCGAGCAGGCCCCGAAATCCGGTACCACCGTCACGATCGGGCTGGACCGGGCCCTGCAGGTCGCCGCAGAGAACGCCGTCGAACCGTTGCCGCAGGCGGCGATGCTCGTGGCCATCGCCCCGTCCACAGGGGAGTTGCTGGCGATCGCCCAGAACGGTCCCGCCGACGCTGGTGGGGCGCTCGCGCTGACCGGGCGCTATCCGCCCGGCTCCACCTTCAAGATCGCGACGGCGACAGCGGCGATCTCCGAGGAGGGCCTCACCGCGGCCACCCCGGTGGCCTGCCCCGGCGTCACCGTCATCGGCGGGCGCTCGGTGCCGAACTTCGACCGCTTCGACCTCGGCACCGTGGCGCTGCAGACCGCGTTCGCCCGGTCCTGCAACACGACCTTCGCGCAGCTCGGCTCCCAGCTCAGCCCGGACGCGCTGACCGCGGCGGCGCTGCGCCTCGGCATCGGCGCCGACTACGCGGTGCCCGGGCTGACCACCATCACCGGCTCCGTCCCCGCCTCCTCGGACCTGGTGCAGCGGGCCGAGAACGGCTTCGGCCAGGGGCAGGTGCTGGCCAGCCCGTTGGGGATGGCACTGATGGCAGCCACCGTTGCCCGCGGGGCGCCCGTCGTCCCTCAACTCATCCGTGACCGTCCCACCCAGGTGATCGCGCCCGCGCCCGCGCCCGATCCCGCCGTGCTCGACCAGGTCCGTCCGATGATGCGGGCCGTCGTCACCGAGGGGACCGCCATGCGGCTCGCCGGGTTCGGCGAGGTGTACGGCAAGACCGGCACCGCCGAGTTCACGAACGACGGCCGCTCGCACGGCTGGTTCGTGGGTTACCGCGGCGACATCGCGTTCGCGGTGCTGGTGGTGGACGGCGGCTCCTCCACCCCCGCGGTCGAGGCCGCCGCGCGGTTCCTGTCCGCCACCGGCTGACGCCGTTGTCCGGCGGGTGGGCCTACGCTGGCTGTCATGTCTCCCAGCCGGATCTCGGGGCTCGCACTCGCCGCCGACGCCGTCGCCGTCGTGGTGTTCGCGGCGATCGGACGAGCCGGCCATGCTGAGGCAGCCGATCTGCTCGGTTTGCTCGGCACCGTGGCACCCTTCGCCGTCGGGCTCGTCGTGATGTGGGCCGTCCCCGTCGTCCGCGCCCGGCCTGCCGGGTTGCGGGCAGGCGCGGTGGTGCTCGCGGGTACGGCGGTAATCGGCCTCGCCCTGCGCGCCGCGGTCACCGAGCGGCTACCGGTGAGCTTCGTCGTGGTCACGGTGCTCGCGCTCGGGGTGTTGCTGCTGGGCTGGCGGGGGCTGTCCCTCGTGGTGTCCCGGCATCTGGCCCAGCGGGTGCGCTGAACCTTCTTCGGTCCGGGGACCACGCCCCCGGCGGTGGGCGTGTCGATCCGCACGGCCTGACCGTCCGGGCTCGACCTACACTGGGCTCATGTCCGCCCGCACGTTGCTCACCCCTGGAACCGTTTCGCCGATCCGCCCGGTGCCCGCGCACATCCCGCGCCCGGAGTACGTGGGCAGGAAGAACCCCGCTCGCAGTACCGAGCCACTGGTCCAGTCCGCAGAGGTCATCGAGGCCATGCGGGTGGCGGGGCGGATCGCGGCGCAGGCCCTCGCGGTGGGCGGTGCAGCGGTGGCGCCCGGCGTCACCACCGACGAGGTCGACCGCCTGGTACACGAGTTCCTCGTCGACCACGACGCCTACCCGTCCACGTTGGGGTACAAGGGATTCCCCAAGTCGTGCTGCACGAGCCTCAACGAGGTGATCTGCCACGGCATCCCGGACTCCACCGTGATCCAGGACGGCGACATCGTCAACATGGGCGTCACCGGCTACATCGGCGGTGTCCACGGCGACACCAACGCCACGTTCCTCGCAGGTGACGTCTCCGAGGAGGACCGGCTTCTCGTCGAGCGCACCCGGGAGGCCACCATCCGCGCGATCAAGGCGGTGCGGCCGGGGCGCGAGCTCAACGTCGTCGGCCGCGTGATCGAGTCCTACGCCAAGCGCTTCGGCTACGGCGTGGTGCGCGACTTCACCGGGCACGGGATCGGCCGAAGCTTCCACAGCGGGCTGGTCGTCCTGCACTACGACGAGCCCTCGGTCCACACGGTCCTGGTGCCGGGCATGACCTTCACGATCGAGCCGATGATCACTCTCGGCACGATCGACTACGACATCTGGGACGACTCCTGGACCGTCGTCACCCAGGACCGCGCCCGCACGGCGCAGTTCGAGCACACCGTCCTCGTCACGGCCGACGGCTCGGAGATCCTCACCGTCGCCTGATGGCCGGTCAGCTGACTGCGTGGGCGACCTCACCCCGCCATCCACTACGCGCCCGCGGCGCCGGGAGCCTCGGCGGCCTCCCGATGCCTGGCGGGCATCAGAGGTCAGCCCGTGGGCGCGCCGAAGATGCCCAGCAGGCGGTCCAGGGTGGCCCGGATCGACGCCAGGTTCTTATCCGGGTACCCCATCATCTCCATCAGCCGCGGGGACCGGGCCGGGGCGTAGTCGAAGGTCTCGGTGACCTTCGTGCCGCCCGCCACGGGCTCCAACTCGTAGCGCCAGATGTGGCGTCCGAAATGTTGCCAGCCGATCCGGCGGCCCTCCTCGAACTCCACGACGGTGTTACTGATCCGGTAGGGAACCCCGATCTGCATCTTCATACCGAAGGTGGCCCCGGAAGCGAGCCGGTCCGGGGCGGAGACGGCATCGCGCACCGAGCCGGAGCCGTCGAACTCGGAGTGTCGGCGCGGGTCGGCCAGCAGGTCGAACACCGCCTGCGGCTGCGCACCGACGACCGTGGACGCGCTGACCGCCCGCTTCGCATTCACGCCGCGGCCTTGTTCCTCTTGAGGATCGCCAGTGCCTCGTCGGCGTGCAGGTCGAACTTCGTCTCGCTCGCGACGATGTCGATGATCCGACGGTCCTGCCCGATCACGAACGTGAGGCGCTTGGTCTGCAGGCCGCCCGGCAGCCACCGACGGAACGCACCGAGCTCCTTGGCGAGCTTCTTGCCCGCGTCGGACAGCAGCGGGTAACCCAGCGAGTGGGTCGTGGCGAACATGCTCTGCGCGGTGACGTGGTCGCCGCTGATGCCCACCGGCTGCGCACCGACCGCCGCGAAGTCGGCGGCGAGGTCGCGGAAATGGCATGCCTCCTGCGTGCAGCCCCCGCTGGAAGCGATCGGGTAGAAGAACAGCACGATCGGGCCGTTCTCGAGCAGGGTGCTGAGCTTGCGGGCGGTGCCCGTCTCGTCCTTCAGTTCGAAGTCACTGACCTGGTCGCCGGGGTTCATGCGGTGTCTCCTGATGATTGTGAATGGTGATCGTGCCGTCACCGGCACATTCGCTGAATCCGGGGTCCCGGTTCAGAGGCCGATCCCTCCGGATGCCGCGTCATGCCGTGCGCGGCGCCTGTTCACGCCTTTCGCGGCGGCAGCGGGATGAATCCGCTCGTGTGTTTCACGTATTCCACGTAGCCGGGTCGCCGCGTACCGATCGAGGACTCCAGCAGCTTCGCACCGGTGCCCTTCGCCAGCAGCCAGGTCATCAGTGCGGCGCTGAGCAGCCCGATCAGACCGGCGCTGTGGTGCAACGCCAGCAGCGTGAGCCCCCACCACACGGCTGCGTCGCCGAAGTAGTTGGGATGGCGGGTGTAGCGCCACAGCCCGCGGTCCATGACCTGGCCCTTGTTGGCGGGATCGGCCCGGAACGCGGCCAGTTGGGCGTCACCGACGGTCTCGAAGGTGACCCCGATCACCCACGACAGCACGCCGAGCACCGTGACGACCACCGACAGGGCACCGTCGGCGAACCCGTACTGGCCCAGCTGCACCGGCAGCGACACGATCCACATGATCACGGCCTGCGGGACGTAGACCGTGCGGACGAGGTGGGTCACCGGGTTGCCCGTGGCCCGCGCCATGATCGCGACGTAGCGCGGGTCCTCGTCCTTGCCCCGGTTGCGGTGCTCGATGTGCCACGCCAGTCGGAAGCCCCAGACGCAGGTCAGCATCGTGATCAGCAGCTGTCGCCACAGGTCGCCGTTGCCGAGCGCGAGCAGCAGCGTCGTCAGGGCGACGATTGCGAAGCCCGCGCCCCACACGACGTCGATGCCGTCGTGGCGCCCGCCACGGACCCGGACCGCGACGACCAGCGCCCCCGCGAAGATCAGCACGATGACGATGGCGGTGACCCAGAGGTTGGTCAGCGCCGCGCCCCAGGGGAAGTCGCTCCCGGACACGTTGTCTGTCACGACCTCATCGTGTCGGACCGGCCGGGACGGTGCGCGCCGAACCGTTGGCGGGGATGCCGTTGACTGCAGTGATGTCGTCGGACCGGGATGGGCGGTCGGTCTCCGGGTCGCGGCCCAGCGTCGAGGTCCGCCCGCGCGGCAGCCCCGAGCGGCCGTCGGTGTCGGGGCGCACCATCAGGATCTGGTGCACGCCCATCCGGTTCTCCTCGAACGCCAGCGCCGCACCGGCCAGATACAGCAGCCACACCCGGAACTGCTCCTCGCCGATCAGGGCGATCGCCTGTGCCTTGTTGTCCTGCAACGTGTTCAGCCACGGCCGGACGGTCAAGACGTAGTGCTCGCGCAACGAATGAACGTCGACGACCTCCAGCCCGGAGGCCTCCAGGAAGTTGAGCGTCTCGCCGAGTGGGCGCATGTACATGTCTGGCGCGACGTAGCTCTCCATGAACGCACCGCCACCGGGTGCGGTGTTGCCGCCCGCCGCCCCGCGCGACATCTGCTGCAGCAGCAGCCTGCCGTGCGGGAGTAACAGCCTGTGCAGTTGCGCCGCGTAGACCGGGTAGTTGTCCTGCCCGACGTGCTCGCCCATCTCGATCGAGGAGATCGCGTCGAACGGCTGGTCGGGGACCTCGCGATAGTCCTGGAGTCGGATCTCGATCTTGTCGGTGAGCCCCAGCGCGTCGACCCGTGCCATCCCGAGCGCGCGTTGCTCCGCCGAGAGCGTCACGCCCACCGCGGTGACGCCGTAGTGCAGGGCCGCGTGGATCAGCAGCGACGCCCAGCCGCAGCCGACGTCGAGCAGTCGCATCCCCGGCTGCAGGCCGAGCTTGCCGCAGATCAGGTCGAGCTTGTCGCGTTGGGCGTCGACGAGCCCGTAGGTCGGCGTGCTCTCCTGGGTCCAGTAGCCGCACGAATACGCCATCTGGGGGTCGAGGAGGAACTCGTAGAAGTCGTTGGACAGGTCGTAGTGGTGCGAGATCGCGGCCCGGTCGCGCCGGCGGGTGTGCAGGCCACCGGAGAGTTTCGCCTCCGACGCCGGCGCCTTGGGGCGGATCCCGAGGATTCCGAGCCGCGCGGCCATCCGGGCCGCATCGAGCTTGTCGGAGGTGGACAGCTTCAGCGCGCTGAGGTTCTGGGCTCTTGCGAGCTTCCAGAACCGGGACAGGCCATCGGCGATGTCGCCCTCGATGTCCAGCTCACCGGCGATGAACGCTCGGGCCAGGCCCAGCTCGCCCGGGTTCCACAGCAGGCGCCGCAGCGCGCGGCGGTGTCGGATGATCACAACCGGCGCGGTGTCGATGCCCGCTGCACAGTCGCTACGAGGGGCTGCGGGGCCGGATTCGCTGCCGTCCCATGCGCGGATGCGGATGGGCAGCGGCGCGCCGATGAGGCGCTCCACGAGGCCGGCGAGCTGTGGGGCGACGGGACTGGGCACGGGGGCTCCTGGGACGGGTCCGGCAGTGGGGAGCAGGGGGCGCCGCGGGCAGCGGCCGGCGCGGCGCCCTCCTGATCGTGGGTTGTACCGGCCGCGTCAGCGGCGTTGCAGCGAGAGCTGGAAGACGTCGAGGTAGCCGACCCGGAAGCCCGCCTCGCAGTAGGCCAGGTAGAACTCCCACATCCGGCGGAAGGTCTCGTCGAAGCCGAGTTGGGCCATGTCATCCCAGCGGGACAGGAAGTTCTCCCGCCAGTGCGCGAGTGTCCGGGCGTAGTCCGGGCCGAGGCTGCGACGCTCGGCGATGCGCAGGCCGGTGTGGTCGCGCAGGTTCTGCTCGATCGCCTCGACCGACGGGATCACGCCCCCGGGGAAGATGTACTTCGAGATCCAGGTGTAGTCGTTCTGCGACACCATCATCCGGTCGTGCGGCATCGTGATGGCCTGCAGCCCTACCTTGCCGCCCGGCTTGAGGAGCCGGTCGAGCGAGGCGAAGTAGGTGGGCCAGTACGCCACCCCGACCGCCTCGATCATCTCGACGCTGACCACGGCGTCGTAGCTGCCCTGTGCCTCGCGGTAGTCGCGCAGCAGCACCTGCACGCGATCGGCGAC
>JBKJPD010000564.1:0-3630 GCA_046595345.1 Pseudonocardia sp. | reverse complement strand
ATGTAGTCGGCGAACTCCGCGGTCTCGGACCACGTCGGGGTGAGCGCGACATGCAGGCGCACCTTCTCCGGATCGGACAGGGCCCGCATCCAGGTGAACCCGTCGGGATAGGTCCAGATGGGGTTGAACACCCGCGAGAAGTAGACGTCCATCGCGCCGCGCCCCTCCTCCAGGAAGTGCGGCAGCAGGATCGACATCTCGTTGCACGACAGCGGGTACTCCGCGGGCCAGGTGAGCTCGTTCCAGTGGTCGTGGGCTCCGACGTCGGGACCGTGCGCGATGAACTTGTTCCAGCCGTTGGGCTGGGTGCCACCGACGGTGCCGACCGACCCGGTGAGGGCCAGCACGAACCACAGTGATCGGGCGACCTGCCAGCCGCCGAGGTTGCCGGCGGCGGCGGAGCGCCAGATGTGCGCGGCCAGGCGGTGGTCGCAGTTGGCGACCAGGCGTGCGATCTCCTCGATCTTCTCGGCCGGGACCTGTGCCTCCTCGGCCGCGTAGTCGAAGGTGTACCCGGCGTAGTCGGACTCCATGGCGTCGAGGAACGACTCGAACGACGGGTCGGCGGACGGGTGGCGCTCCTGGAGGTAGGTCTCCCAGTTGAACCAGCGGCGCAGGTACGGCTCGTCGATCTGGCGGGTGCGCAGCAGGTAGGAGGCGATCGCCAGCAGCATCGCCGCCTCGCTGCCCGGCCACGGCGCCAGCCAGATGTCGGCATGGCTGGCGGTGTTCGACATGCGCGGGTCGACGACGATCAGCTTCGCGCCCGCCTGCTTGCCTTCCATGATCCGCTGGGCGTGCGGGTTGAAGTAGTGCCCGGTCTCCAGGTGTGAGGAGAACAGCAGGATGACCTTGGCGTTGGCGTGGTCGGGGGATGGCCGGTCGTAACCGCCCCACAGCGTCTGGCCCAGGCGCGCCCCCGATGAGCAGACCTGGGTGTGGCTGTTGTGCCCGTCCACGCCCCAGGCCTGCAGCACCCGCTCGGCGAAGCCGTCCTCGCCGGGGCGTCCGACGTGGTAGGCGACCTCCTCGTGGCGATCCTCCTGGATCGCCTTGCGGATCCGGCCGGCGATGTCGTCGAGCGCATCGTCCCAGCTGACCTGTTCCCACTGGCCGCCGCCGCGCTCACCGGTGCGGCGCAGCGGGTGCAGGATCCGCTCCGGGTCGTTGACCTGGTTGATGGTGGCCGGACCCTTGGCGCAGTTGCGCCCGCGCGAGCCGGGATGTGCGGGGTTGCCCTCGACCTTCTTGACCGACAGGTCGTCCTTGTCGACGTAGGCCAGCAGCCCGCACGCGGACTCGCAGTTGAAGCACGTGGTGGGGATCAGCATGTAGGAGTGCGGCACCTTGCGCGGGTGGGCCTTGGCGTCGTACTCGACGTGGTGGTCCCAGTCCGAGACCGGCGGGTAGTTGCGCAGGTTCTCGTGGGTGCGCGCGCCCGGCAGCGGGTGCCCGATGGGTGTGGCCGGGGGTGCCGGCGCGGGGTGCGGAGGCGCGGGGCGCGGGGGAGCGGTCGGCGCGGCGGCGCCCGGCTCGGTGGTGATGCGGTGGGGCACGGTCTCGGTCATGCGGACCTCCGGCGCGGTGGGCGCGATTTCGGGACGGTAACGGGGCGGCGATCAGGGCGGTGCCGACTCAGGACAGGGGTACGTCCTGCCCCGCTCGAACGAAGACGGACTCGTAGGCCAGCAGGGCCGCCTGCACGGCGATCCCGGCGACCGCGACGAGCACGACGGCGCCCGTGCCCCAACCGGGCAGTGCCAGTGCGGTGATGATGACGACGAGGGCCGCGACCGCGGCCAGCGCGACGGCGCCGAACCAGAACAGCCGCGAGTACCGGCCGTGCGTGACCATATGAGCGGCTGCGGCCGCCCCCTTGGTGGCGTGTGTGCCGCCGTACTCGGCGAGCAGCATCAACACGTGCAGTGCGGTGGCGATCGCGAGGGCGCGGGCGATCAGGGCGAACCCCTCGGTGGAGGTGTCGGTGAACACCGCGGCGACGGCGAGTGCGCCACCGCCGACCATCACTGCCTGCACGATGAGGTGCCAGAACAGCAGCGGGGTCTGCCACAGGTCGCGGCCCTCTGCCTGCCCGAACAGGAACCCGGTGTACCCGGCGACCATGGCGCCGGTCGGGATGGCCAGTACGGCCAGGACGGTGAAGAAGGTGTCCGCAGAGGCGATCAGCCCGGTCTGTACGCCGATGCCCACCAGCAACCAGATCCCGGCGACGGCGGCGAAGGCGGCCAGCGCGTAGGAACCGAGCACCAGCCAGGATGTGAAGTTGGACTTCAGGAAGATGTAGAGGAAGCGCTCCGGGCGTTTGAGGTCCCAGATGAGCAGCACGCCGGTGATCGAGACACCGGCGACCCCGATCGCGGGCGCCACGATGGTCCCGAGGACCCCGAGATCGACGCCGAGCAGTACGCCGAGCGCGGCCACGAGTAACGCACCACCACCCACCGCCTTGGTCCACAGGTAGGTCGTCACCCGCCATCCCCACGGCCGGGGGTGCGCGGTGTTGAGAGTGGTCCGGGCCCCGGTGATGGGGTCGACCTTGAGGTCTTTACCCACGTCCACCCGGTGCGCGTCGGGGGCGGCGAAGATGTAGCTGTCGTCCACGGGTGCGGCGAGTGGATCGAGCACCGCGCGGTCGGCGCCGAGGTAGAACACGTTCGGCCCGGTGTTCTGCTCCGGTGCCCGTACCGTGACCGGGTTCGAGTTGATCAGCTTCGAGATGCCGCTGTCGGGGTTCTCGAGGTCACCGACCCAGATCGAGTGTGTCGGGCAGACCACTACGCAGGCGGGCTCGAGGTCCTCGTCGATGCGGTGCGCGCAGAAGTTGCACTTCGCGGCGGTGTGGGTGTCCTCGTCGATGTAGATGGCGTCGTAGGGACATGCCTGCATGCAGCTCTTGCAGCCGATGCACCGGTCCTTGTCGAAGTCGACGATCCCGTCCTTGCGGGTGTACAGCGCCTTGGTCGGGCAGATCTTCACGCATGGAGCGTCGGTGCAGTGGTTGCAGCGCATCACCCCGAAGTCCCGGGTGTTGTTCGGGAAGACGCCCTGGTCGACGTACTTGACCCAGGTCCGGAACTGGCCGATCGGCACCTCGTGCTCGGTCTTGCAGGCCACTGTGCAGGCGTGGCACCCGATGCAGGTGTTCTGGTCGATCGCGAAGCCGTACCTCATGCAACGCCACCTCTTCCTTTGAGGGATCGTGACGTCGGCTGTGCCGGCGCCCTGTGGCCTGGCGCATGACTCTGCCATAAGTTCGAATGTGCGTACAAGCTGAGTGAGGGGTTGCTGAGACGACCTGTCAGCAGGGGACGCCGCCGTGATGGACCGCCCGGACCGCGCTTCCGAGCTCGCGTTGCAGGTCAACCGATCCGGCGGGATCCTCGCGAAGGGTACCCTGCAGGTCCGGTCCGAGGCCCTGCGTCATAACCAGGACAAACGTTCGCGATAACCGGGATCAGTGCCCGGTGCGCTCAGAGCGTCGAGGCGACGAGCGCGGTGACGTCGACGAGGCGGTTGGAGTAGCCCCACTCGTTGTCGTACCAGCCGACGATCTTGACCTGGTTTCCGATGACCTTGGTGAGTCCGGCGTCGAAGATGCAGGAGTGTGGG
>JBKJPD010000023.1:0-5846 GCA_046595345.1 Pseudonocardia sp. | reverse complement strand
GTCCAGCCAGTGCTCGGCCACCGGTCCGGTGGCCACGAGTGCGAGGTCGGCGCGGTGGCGGCGCTGGGCGACCAGCAGGCAGAAGTCCAGCGCCGGGCCAGTGACGCGGTCGGCGGCATCGGCCGGACCCCAGGTCCACGACCCACCGTCCGGGGCGGTGAGCTCCACCCGCACGGGTTCGGACGGCGGGTCCTCGCCGTGCACCCGGTGGCTCCAGCCACGGGTGGCCACACCGAGGTGGGCGACACCGCGCAGCCGCGCGGTGGGCACCCGGTCGGCACCGACAGCGTCGACGACGTCCTGCCCGTGCGCCCACGTCTCCATCAGCCGAGCGGTCACCGACGAGGCGGCGCTCATCGGAGGCCCGTACCAGGGCAGCGTGGCCCTGGGGTCGAGGGCGCCGAACACCCGCAGGTACTCCGCGCGGGCCGCACGGAGCCAGCCAAGCAGGTCAACTGGTACACGGCCCCGGTTGGCCTGCGTCACCACCTCGGTGAAGTCGTCGCCGTGGGCCACCAACGCGGCGGCCTCGGCCCGGAAGCGGTCAGGGTTGAGCGCTGAGGTGGCGGCGGTCTCGTCGAAGTACGCCAGGTGCACCACCTGGTCGGCCACGGTCCAGCCGACAGCCGGGGTCGTGCTGGCCCAGGCCTGCTCCGGTAGCGCGGCGAGCACCCGGTCGAGGTCGGCGGACTCGGCCGCGAGGTCGGCGACCAGGGCAACCATGGCGGCGGTATCCATGGCCGCTACCGCCCCGTCCAGACGGGGGGCCGCTTGTCGCGGAACGCGGCCGGGCCCTCCTGGGCGTCCGCGCTGAGGTACACGGGCTCCCACAGGGCCTCAGCCTCGGCGTAGGCGGCGGCGAAGCGGGGCTGCGCCATGAGCCGCACGGTCTTCTTGCCGGCGGCGACCGAGAGCGGCGCGTTGGCCGCAATCCGCTCACCCAGCGCCTGGGCCGCCTCGTGCAGCTCGGCGGCGGGCAGCACCTCGTTGACCAGGCCAACCTCGTGGGCGCGGTGGGCGGAGATCGGGTCGCCGGTGATGAGCAGCTGCATGGCGATCCGCGGTGGCACCAGCCAGGGCAGCGGGGCGGCCCACGGCGCACCCCGGCCCACCTTCACCTCGCTGATGGCGAACCGGGCGTGCTCCGCGGCGAGGACCAGGTCGCACTGCTGGGCCAGCAGGAACCCGCCGCCGTAGGCGACGCCGTTCACCGCCGCGACCACGGGTTTGTCCAGCTCGACGGTGCGCCCGGGCTGGGGCACGAAGTCCGGCGGGGGCACCGTGAGCGCGGTGTCGGCCATCTCGCGCAGGTCTCCCCCGGCGCAGAAGGCCTGGTCCCCGGTGCCAGTGAGCACGAGCACCGCGGCGGAGTCGTCGGTGGCGAACCGGTCGAAGCCCTCGGTGAGCAGCCGGCGCACCTCAGCCGACAGCGCGTTGCGGGCCTCGGGCCGGTCGATGGTCAGCCACGCAACCCGGCGGACGACCTCGTAGTGGACGGTCATGCCTGCTCCTCCGGCGTGACGACGGCGAGGACCGTGCCGGTGTCCACGGTCTCCCCGGCGGCGGCGTGCAGCTCGCTGAGCACCCCGTCGGCCGGGGCGGCCACCACATGTTCCATCTTCATCGCCTCCAGCACCAGCACGGTCTGCCCGGCGGTAACCATGTCGCCCTCGGCGACGGCCACCCGGACGACGGTGCCGGGCATCGGGGCGAGCAGCGATCCCTCACCGACCTGGCGGCCCGGGACGGGGAAGCGCGGCTCCTCCCGGAACGAGGTGGACCCGCCGGGACCGTCGACGAACACCTGCTCGCCGACGCGGTGCACGTGCAGGGTGCGCCGGATGCCGCCGACGGTGAGCCGCACCTGGTCGGGCCCGGCCTCGACCGCGTCGACGACGAGCCGGTTGTCACCGACGGTCACCTGCCAGCCGTCCCTGGTCCGCCGGTAGCGGACGGCCAGCTCGGTCCCGGCGTGGGTCAGCACCGCCACCTGGTCACCGCTGGGCACGTTGCGCCAGCCCGTGGGTACCGGCCGCTGCACCCGTGCGGCGGCTCGGCGGGCCGCCTGGTCGGCCAGCGCCACCGCGGCGGCGTGCAGGGCCAGCACGTCCTCGTCGAGCGGAGGCGCTACCAGCTCGGGGTGCCGACCGAGGTAACCGGTGTCGATCTGCGCGGCCCGGAACTCGGCCTCGCGGAGCACAGCCACCAGCAGGTCCCGGTTGGTGGTGATGCCGTGTATGCGGGTCTCGGCCAGCGCGCGGGCGAGCCGTCGGCAGGCCTGGTCGCGGGTGGCGCCGTGGGCGATGACCTTGGCCAGCAGGGAGTCGTAGTGCACGCCGACCACGGAGCCGTCGGCCACCCCGCTGTCCACCCGCACTCCGGGCAGGGCCGGCACGTGGAAGCGGTGCACGGTGCCGGTGACCGGGAGGTACCCGGCGGGCACGTCCTCGGCGTTGAGCCGGGCCTCGACGGCGTGCCCGGTGACCCGGGCGTCGAGCACCTCCGGCGGCAGCGGCAACCCCTCCGCGACCTGCAGCTGCACCCGCACCAGGTCCAGCCCCGTGACGAGCTCGGTGACGGGGTGCTCCACCTGCAGGCGGGTGTTCACCTCGAGGAAGAAGAATTCGCCGTCCGGGGCCAGTACGAACTCCACCGTGCCGGCGCCGACGTAGCCGATGGCCTCGGCCGCCGCCACGGCGGCCTTGCCCAGCCGGGCCCGCAGGGCTTCGTCCACCGCCGGGGACGGGGCCTCCTCGAGCACCTTCTGGAATCGGCGCTGGACGGAGCACTCCCGCTCGAACAGGTGCACCACGGTGCCGTGGGTGTCCCCGACCACCTGGACCTCGACGTGCCGCGGCCGCTCGACGTAGCGCTCCAGGAAGACGGTGCCGTCCCCGAACGCCGACGTGGCCTCGCGGCGGGCGCTGTCCACGGCGTCGAGCAGCTCATCGGGCCCGGTGACGATCCGCATCCCACGTCCGCCGCCGCCGAACGCGGCCTTGACCAGCACGGGGTAGCCGATGGCGGCGGCCAGGGCGGGGAGCTCGGTGGTGTCGTCCCCGACCACCACCCCGGGCAGCACCGGCACCCCGGCGGCGGCCATGAGCTCCTTGGCCGCGGTCTTGGACCCCATCGCGTCGATCGCCTCGGGGGTGGGGCCGACGAAGACGAGCCCAGCCGCGGCGCAGTCCCGGGCAAAACCGGCGTTCTCCGACAAGAAGCCGTAGCCGGGGTGCACCGCCTGGGCGCCGGTGGCCAGGGCGGCGGCGATGACGAGGTCCCCGCGCAGGTAGGTCTCCGCAGCGGTCGCCCCGGGCAGCCGCACCGCCTCGTCGGCAGCGGCCACGAACGGTGCGTCGGCGTCGGGATCGGAGAACACGGCGACGGTGGCCATGTCCATCTCGCGGGCGGTACGCATGACCCGCAGCGCGATCTCACCGCGGTTGGCGACGATCAGCTTGGTGATCACGGCGCTCACATCCGGAAGACGCCGTAGCCACGGCGTCCCTCGATCGGGCCCGAGTGGGCGGCGGATAGGGCGATGCCCAGGACGGTGCGGGTGTCGCGCGGGTCGAGCAGGCCGTCGTCGTAGAGGCGTGAGGTGATGAAGAATGCGTGCGACTCGGCTTCGATCTGGGCTTCTATCCCCCGCCGGCGCTCGTCGTCCGCGGCCTGGTCGAAGACGCGACCGGACGACGCGGCGGAGGCCTTGGCGACGATGGAAAGCACACCGGCGAGCTGGGGTGCGCCCATCACGGCGAGCTTCGCTCCTGGCCAGGCGAACATCAGCCGCGGGCCGTAGGCCCGCCCGCTCATCCCGTAGTTCCCGGCCCCGAAGGACGCGGCGGTGTTGATGGTGATGTGCGGGACGGTGCTGTTGGTGACCGCGTTGATCATCTTCGCACCGTCCTTGATGATGCCGCCCTGCTCATAGGACCTGCCGACCATGTAGCCGGTGGTGTTCTGCAGGAAGACCAGCGGGGTGTCCAGCTGGTTCGCGAGCTGGATGAACTCGGCCGCCTTCTTCGCCTCCTCGCTGAAGAGCACGCCGCGGGCGTTGGCCAGCACCCCGACGGGGTAGCCGTGCACCGAGGCGAACCCGGTGACCAGGCTGGTGCCGTACTCGGGCTTGTACTCCCCGAACCGGGACCCGTCGACGACCCGGGCCAGCACCTCACGGGGGTCGAAGGGCACCCGGATGTCGGCCGGGGCGATCCCGAGCAGCTGATCGGGATCGTGCACCGGCTCATCGGCGGGCAGCGTCGGGCCGGGCCCGTGCTTGCGCCAGTTCAGCTCGGAGACGATGCGCCGCCCCAGGCGGATGGCGTCACGCTCGTCAACGGCGAAGTGGTCGGCCACCCCGGAGGTCCGGGCGTGCATGGCGGCCCCGCCGAGCGACTCGTCGTCGCTGTCCTCGCCCGTCGCCATCTTCACCAGCGGTGGCCCGCCGAGGAAGACCTTGGCGCGTTCCTTGACCATCACGACGTGGTCGCACATGCCAGGGACGTACGCCCCGCCGGCAGTGGAGTTGCCGAAGACCAGGGCGATGGTCGGAATGCCCGCTGCGCTGAGCCGCGTGAGGTTGCGGAACATCGCGCCACCGGGGATGAAGATCTCCGCCTGGGTGGGGAGGTCGGCGCCGCCGGACTCCACCAGGTTGACCACCGGCAGGCGGTTCTCGCGGGCGATCTCCATGGCCCGCCCGACCTTCTTGGACGTCACAGGGTTGGTGGCGCCACCACGCACGGTCGGGTCGTTGGCGATGAGCAGGCACTCGACTCCCTCGACGACGCCGATGCCGGTGACGACGCTCGCGCCGAGCGGGAAGCTCGTGCCGTAGGCCGCGAGCGGCGAGAGCTCCAGGAACGGGGAATCCCGATCGACCAGCAGCTCGATCCGTTCACGCGGCAGCAGCTTTCCACGCGCATGGTGACGGTCGACGTACTTGGGACCACCTCCCTGCAAGGCGATCTGGTGCTGATCGGCCAGTGTCTGCAGATGCCCGAGCGACGTCGCCCGGTTGTGGTCGTGCTCCGACCTCGAGCGGTCGAGGGTGTCGGGCAGGACGGGCACAGGCGCTCCTCGGAGTCAGGGTCGCCGAAGCCTAGACCGACTCAGTGAACGACGGCTAACCTGCCGTCATGGAGCACACCCTCTTCGAGTCCGAGCACGACGCCTTCCGGGATGCCGTGCGCAGCTTCCTGGCCAAGCACGTCGAGCCCTATCACTCCGACTGGGAGAAGGCCGGGATCGTCGACCGCTCGGTCTGGGTCGAGGCTGGCAAGCAGGGACTGCTGGGCATGGACGTCCCCGAGCAGTACGGCGGCGGCGGCATCAAGGACTTCCGCTACAACTGCGTCGTCAGCGAGGAGGTCACCCTGGTCGGCGCGAGCGGAGTGGGCTTCACGCTGCACAACGACGTCATGGCGCCCTACCTCATCGACCTCACCACGGACGAGCAGAAGGACCGCTGGCTGCCCGGCTTCGTCAGCGGCGAGATCATCACCGCGATCGCCATGAGCGAGCCCGGGGCCGGCTCGGACCTGCAGGGACTCAAGACCCGAGCCGTCAGGGACGGAAGTGACTTTCTACTGTCGGGAAGCAAGACGTTCATCACCAACGGCATCAACGCAGACCTCGTGCTCGTCGTGGCCCAGACCGACCCGGACAAGGGCGCACACGGCTTCTCGTTGCTGGCGGTGGAGCGGGGGATGCCGGGCTTCGAGCGCGGTCGCAACCTCGAGAAGGTCGGCATGAAGGCGCAGGACACCGCCGAGCTGTTCTTCGACGAGGTGCGTGTGCCGGCAGCCAACCTGGTCGGCGAGCTCGACCACGGGTTCATCCAC
>JBKJPD010000593.1:0-12342 GCA_046595345.1 Pseudonocardia sp. | reverse complement strand
CCCGACCGTTCCAACACCATCTTGGCGAGCTGCTCGGCGATGCGCAGCTGGCTCTCCAGGTAGGCACCGTGCATGTCGAGGTGGCTGCGCAGCGCGGAATCCACCGGCTCTGCACCTGCGGGAGCCAAGGCGGCGTATCTGCCACCGTCGGCGCCGGTCCCGTTCGAGCCGTTCCCGCCGGTCCCGTTCCCGCCGTTCCCGTTCGAGCCGGTCCCGTTCGAGCCGGTCCCGTTCGAGAAAGCCCCGGGCGAGACGGCGAGGTCAGCGCCGTACGGGTCAGCGCCGTTGGTGACGACGCAGTTCGGGCTGCCGTTCTTCGTGGCGCCGCCGGTCGAGGCGCCGCCGGTCGTCGTCTGCACAACGTTCTCCTGCACAGCAGTTCCGTTCGTCATGGCGCCGTCCGTGGTCCCTTCCGGCGCAACGCCGGCGCGGTAGCCGTCGGCGAGCGCGTCGCGGTAGGCGGTCCGGCGCTGTTCGGGTACGTACTCCGGGGCTGAGAGCGTGATCGCCATGCCCCGCTTCGCCGTCCCCCCGCCCGGGATGACGGCGGCGGAGACCGGGGCGTCGGCCCGGTTCACCGCGGTGATCGGTACCCCCAGCACCGCGAGCCGGACGGCCGCGGTCTTCAGCGCGACGTCGCCGTCACCGAGCGGGCCGGCGTCGCAGGCGAAGGCGACCACCTCGTCCCCGAGCGTGCGGCGCACCAGCGACGTGAGCACCTGCTTGGGGCCGAACTCCACGAACACCGTGACCCCTGCGTCCCGCATCGCCAGCAGTCCGGCGACGAACTCCACCGGCTGCAGCAGCTGGTCCACCAGTGTGCGGGCGTTCGCGTCCGCGTCCGGGCCGTAGACCGCACCCGGCGAGTTGGCGTGCACCGGCTGTGCGGGCTCGCCGATACGCACCGACTCCACCGCGGGCCGGAACGCCTGCACGGCGTGCGCGACGTGGCTGGTGTGGAACGCGGCGGACACCGGCAGCGTCCGGGCGGTGATGCCGCGCTCGGTACAGGTCGCGACCACCCGCGCTACGGCGTCGGTCGGCCCGCCCACCACCACCTGATCGGGCGCGTTGTGGTTGCACACCAACACATCGGGGACGTCGGCGAGCAGGGTGACGACGTCGTCACGCGACGCGGTCACCGCGGCCATCGCACCCTGGTCGCCGTCGCCGACCGGGGCCATCGCCTGACCGCGCGCGCGGGCCAGCCGGAAGAAATCGGCGTCGGTGATCGCACCCGACGCGCACAGTGCGGTGAGCTCGCCGAAGCTGTGACCGAGGTGCGCGCCGCAGCTCAGGCCGCGCTCGGTGAGGAACCGGAACTGGCCCAGCGCCAGCGCCCCGATCGCGGGCTGCGCGTGCTCGGTGCGCCGCAGCGCCGCCTCCTGCTGCTGGCGCTGCGTGGGGTCGTGGACCGGTGGCGGGAACACGACCTGCGCGAGCCGGGTGGCGGCGCCGTCGAAGGAGGCGTTCGCCTCGTCGAAGGCGCCGGCGACGGCCGGGTTGTTGAGGGCGGCCTCGATTCCCATATCCAGGTACTGGCTGCCCTGCCCGGCGTACAGCGCCCCGACGACCATGTCCGGCAGCGCACCGCTGCGGTAGAACACGCCCCGCGGGTGCGACCACTGCGCCGCACACGGGTCTGCGGCCAACTGCTCGACGGCGAGGGCGCGCAGTTCCTCGGCGATGTCGCCGCCCGCGGCGGCGAACCCGATCCGGGCGTGCCCCGCCGGGATGTCCGCGCCGTCGCTGGAGGGCTCGCCTCCGCGCAGTGCGGTCAGCAGGGCGTCGGCGTCGGAGGCGTGCCACAGGTGCGCCCGCGCGGTGCGGTGCTGCACCCGGATCGCATCACGGGCCGGGTCGTGCTCCTGGAGCACCAGGTGGAAGTTGGTGCCGCCGAAGCCCATCGCCGACGCCGCCGCCCGGCGCACCGGACGGTGCGGATCGAGGATCCACGGTCGGGTCGCCGTGTTGACGTAGAACGGGGCCTCGGGTCCGATCACATCGCTGGGCCGCTCCACGTTGATCGTCGGCGGCAACACCTTGTGATAGAGGCCCAGGGCCAGTTTCATCACGCTGGCCGCGCCCGCAGCGCCCTTGGTGTGTCCGATCTGCGACTTGACGCTGCCCAGCGCGGCGAAGTGGCGCTCGTCGGACGCGTCGCGCAGCAGGCCACCGAGCGCGGCGAGCTCGGTCTTGTCGCCGACCACGGTGCCGGTGGCGTGCGCCTCGAACAGCTCCACCGACGCCGGTGAGCACTCGGCGTCGACGTAGGCGCGGTCCAGCGCGATCCGCTGCCCCTCGGCGCGGGGCGCGTAGATGCTCTTCGCCCGCCCGTCGCTCGACGAGCCGAGGCCGCGGATCACCGCGTAGATGCGGTTGCCGTCGCGCTCGGCGTCGGCGAGCCTGCGCAGCGCCAGCATCCCGATTCCCTCGCCGAGCAGGGTGCCGTCGGCGTCGGCGTCGAACGGGCGGATCCGGCCCTCGGGCGAGAGCGCTCCGACCTTGCTGAAGCAGAGGTAGATGAAGATCGAGTTCTCGGTGTCGACACCACCGGTGATCATCGTGTCGGCCCGGCCGTCGGTGAGCTCGGCGATGGCCGTCCGGATGGCGGCGAGCGACGCCGCACAGGCCGCGTCCACCGTGGCGTTCATGCCGCCCAGCCCCAGCCGGTTGGCCACCCGACCCGCGACGACGTTGGCCAGCAGGCCCGGGAAGGAGTTCTCCTCCCACGGGGCGAATGCCCGTACGAACTTGTCCGAGATCGCGTCGGCGTCCGCCGCCGACAACCCGCAGCTGCGTACGACCTCCTTGAGCACCGGGGTCGAGAGCCGCGCGGCGAGCGGGTGCATCAGCGGTACCGGCCCGGTCGTGCCCAGCACGACACCGGTTCGGGTCGGGTCGTACCAGTCACGGTCGGCGCCGGCATCGCGCAGCACGTCCCTGGCCACCCCGAGGCTCAAGGTCTGCATGGTGCTGGTGACCTCGAGCTGGTTCGGTGGCAGCCCGAACTCCAGCGGGTCGAACTCGACGTCGGGCAGGAACGCGCCGCGCCGCGAGTAGGTCTTGTCCGGTGCCGTCGGGTCGGCGTCGTAGTAGTCGTCGAGGCTCCACCGCGAGGACGGCACCTCCTGCGTGCAGTCGACGCCGTCGACGATGTTCTGCCAGTACGCGCGATGGTCGTGCGCCATCGGGAACAGGCCCGACATCCCGACGATCGCGATCGGGTTGCGGGCCAGCCGCCGTTCCGTCAGGTCGTGCTGCGTGCTCACGGTGGTCCTCTCGGTGTCGCTGCTCGGACTGCTCGAACTGATCGGCCTGCCCGGACTGCTCAGGCGGCGATGAGCCCGGTGTCCCGGGTGACGAGATCGGCCATCTGCTCGGCGAATGCCGCGTGCCCCGCCGGGCTGGGGTGCAGGCCGTCGGGCGACCACGCCGGGCCGCTGCCCCATGCGGGCTCGGCGGCGATGTCGAGGCACACGGTCCCGGTCGCCGCCGTGACCTCCCGCAACGCTGCGTTGGCCTGCTCGAAACGGCCCTGCAGGAGCCGGCGGAACCCCGCCGGCACCGGCAGGTTGGACGGGATATCGGGGTAGCTGGCGGTGAAGACGACGGTGTCCGCGCCGCCGAGGCGCTCGAAGATGGAGTACAGGTTGCGCCGGAAGCGGTCGGGCTCGTAGTCGCTGACCAGGTCGTTGACGCCGACGATGACTCCGATCAGCGGCGACTTGCCGGCCAGTGCCCGGCCGAGCTGCCCGTCGAGCACGGCCTGGGTGGTGGCCTGGTAGGTCCCGAGATTGCGGACCGCCCCGGGCCGCAACCCCATCCGCGCGGCGAAGCGCGGCACCCACCCCCGGTAGCCACCCGCCGGGTCGGGATCACCCCGGCCCTCGACGAAGCTGTCGCCGAGCACGGTGAGCCTGGTCGTGGTCATGGTCGTGTCCTCCGCTCGCCGGGTCGCCCGCTCAGGCGGCGGTCAGGACGCGCTGCGCGGATGGCATGCCGACCTCTTCGTAGAGCCGCTCCAGGTTCTGCGGCGCGAAGAACTCCTCACCGGGGTAGCCGCCCGCGATCAGCGCGAAGAACTTGCGGGTGTACTCCTCGCTGCGCGACGTGGCCCGGAACACCGCGTCGTAGTAGGGCGTCAGCTGCAGCTCCGCGAGGCTGCAGGTCAGCTCGAACGTGCCGGCGCTCGCCTCGTTGCGCTGTACCTCGTACTCGGCGGTCGCCTCGTCGATGGGGCGCGCACCGGACAGGCCCTCGTGCAGCCGCTCGGCCAGCAACTGGCCGTACTTGAACGCGTCGGTGATGCCCCAGCCGGTGAACGGGTCCTTGTGGTAGCCGGCGTCGCCGACGAGCGCCCAGCCGGGGCCGTGCGAGCGGCGGTAGTAGTTGTCCGGGTACCGCATCGGGCGGAACTTCTCCTCGCGGACGCCGCTGTCGCGCAGTTCCTCCCCCATCGCGGGGTCGATCTGGTCGAAGACCTGCTGGAAGCTCGCCTCCGCGTCGGCCCGGAACTCGCCGAAACGGTCGCGCTTGCGCATCACCGCGAGCAGGTTGAGCCCGTCGTTGGTGGGCCAGGTGCCGAACTGCTGCTCACCGAAACCTGTGTGGTGGTGCATACCCCAGTCGAGCCCACTGAAGTAGGAGTAGTAGATGAAGCAGTCCGCCGGGCGCTCGTTGTACTTCTCGGCGCCGACCTTGTCGGCGACCAGCGAGCTGCTGCCGTCCGCTCCGACCACGAACGAGCTGCGGAACTCCAGCTCGCGGCCACCGCGCTCGTGCCCGCGGATCCCTGCGGCGCGGCCGTCGATGAACACGACGTCGGTCACCGTGAAGTCCTCGATCACGTCGACGCCGCCGTCGCGCGCGCCCTCGAGCAGAACGGCGTCGAGCACGGTGCGGCGCGGGCAGTAGACCGCGTCGATGCCCTCGATCGGGTCGGCGAAGCCGGGGATCTCGATGCCGGTGTAGGTGAAGTTGAGGTGCCGGATCGCGGGCGCGCCGGTGGAGATCACCTTGTCCAGCAGGCCCCAGTCCCGCAGCCGCGCCAGACCCGCCTGGTGCATGTAATGCGTGGAGGGGGTGTCGCTGGGGAAGGTGCTGCGGTCCACCATCAGCACCCGGTGGCCCTGGCGGGCCAGCAGCATGGCCACCGGCGAACCGGAGACGCGGGCACCCACCACAATGACGTCATACATGATCTTCTGCTCCCGTCAGCAGGACTGGTACGAATACCAGATCATCTTCGGTCGCGATCAGGAGCCGGCGCAATGCAACAACGGCCGCTCCCATGGCGCGATTCGATCACGCAATCACGAAACAATCTCCAACCGGCATACGCGGCCGTGTCCGGCAATCTTCAATCACAGTTCTTCTGGTTGTCATGATGCGTCTTTCCAGACTCCGTACAACACGTCGACATCCGCGGCGTGGTCCCGCTCGATGACCGCGCGCCGGAGCTTCATCGACGGTGTCAACCTGCCGTTGGCGATCGTGAAGTCCTCCTCGACCACGCGGAACCGGCGGATCGACTCGGCCCGCGAGACGAGCGCATTGGCGTCCTGTACCGCCGTCTCGATCTCCGCGAGCAACGCCGGGTGCTCCCGCACCCCGTCCGCCGCGAGACGCTCAGCGACACCTGTGGCGGCCGCCCACGCGCCGACGGCACCGACGTCGAGCGTGACGAGCGCGGTGACGTAGGACCGGGCCTCGCCGAGGACGATGCAGTTGCTCACCAGCGGATGCAGCCGGATCCGGTCCTCCAAAGGCGTGGGCGAGACGTTCTTGCCCCCGCTCGTCACGAGGATCTCCTTGCTCCGGCCGGTGATCGTCAGGTAGCCGTCGTCGTCGAGCGAGCCGAGGTCACCGGTGTGCAGCCATGACCCCTCGGTCGCACACCCCCGCTCCGCCGCCGGCCAGTACCCCGGCGAGACGTTGGCACCCTGGATCAGCACCTCACCGTCGGCCGCGATCGCGACGGTGGTACCGGGGATCGGCCGTCCGACCGTGCCGAACCGGTTGGTCGACGGCGCGTTCACCGTCACCGCGGTGGCGGCCTCGGTCAACCCGTAGCAGTACAGGATCTCGATGCCGACCCCCACGTAGAAGGCCCAAGTCGAGTCGTCGAGGGAGGCACCACCGCAGATCACGTGCTCGACCCGGCCGCCCAGAAGGTCACGGAACCGCAGGTGGGACGGGTGGTCCTGACGTCGTTCGCGGACGGCGCTGACATCCCGGCCGGCGCTGACATCGCGGCCGGCGGCGACGGCGGCGGCTTCCGCGTCGCCGTCGAGCATCTCGCGCGCCCGCTTGCGGATCTTCTCCAGCGCGTGAGGCACCAGCGCGAGGAACGTCGGGCGGAACGCCGGTAGCTCCGCGAGCATCTCCGGGACGCCGGTCACCAGCCCGGTCCGGGTGCCGCCCAGCAGACAGGCCAGCAGGATGGTCCGGCCGAAGACGTGCGACAGAGGCAGGCCCAGCAGCGTCGAGGCCTGGCCGCCGGCGGCGGTCGCGAACATCCCCTCCGTCTGGCCGACCGTGTTGGCGGAGGACGCGTACATGTTGCGGTGGGTGAGCGTCACGCCCTTGGCGGGGCCGGTCGTGCCGCTGGTGTAGACGATGGTGGCCGCGTCGTCGTCGCGTACCCGGCTCCGGTACCCGGCGAGGCGGGTCCGGTCGGGTGCGTCCCGCCGGGCGTCGAGATCCGCGAACGACCACACCTGCGCGGCGCCCGCCGCGTGTAGTCGCCCGGCGTAGGTGTCGTCCTCGGCGACGAACCAGCCTGCCCCCGAGTCGGCCAGGACGTGCCGGATCTGGTGGTCCGACGCGGTGGGATAGATCGGTACGACGATCGCACCGATGCTCAGCACCGCCAGGTCGATCAACGCCCACTCGTAGCGGGTGGTGCCGAACACCGCCACCCGGTCACGCTGGTTCACCCCGGCGCCGACCAGCATGTCCGCGATGGCGTCGACATGGTCCAGGAATTCACGCCAGGAGATGTCACGCCAGCCGGCGGCGTCCTTGCGACTGATCACCCGACGATCCGGATCGGCGCCGGCAATCCCCTCCAGAACGGCGTACATGCCGCGGTCGCCGGTCAGGTCTTGTCCGATACTCGAAAATGCGATTCGATTCACGCTCACGAATTCTCACCGGCCTACCGCGATTCGGCAACGTGTATCGACTGAACGCGCGGTTCGATTCTCCTATCGTCCGGAGCGGTTCTCGAACGACGGGCTCGGGAAGGGACCGACGACTTCCAGGCAGTCCAGGAAGACCTCGCCGAGCGGGCCGATGCCGTCCCGCCACACCGCGTAGAGGTCGATCATCGGCACCGGGTCGTACAGCTGCACCGGGATGGGGCGAACCCCACCGGCGACGGACCCGACCAGCATCCCGCGCGACGCCGACGCGAAACCGATGAGCGGCTTGATCGACACAAGGATGGCGGTGGCTCCGGGATCGTCGACGGTGTCGGTGACGTTGATCGAGATGCCGGTGCGCTCGGCGGCCCCGATGATCGCGTCGTACATCGCCGGGCTCTGGTTGCGGGCGAACAGGATGCAGGGCTGTCGGCCGAGCTCGGCGAAGGGCACCCCCGGGCGTCCGGCCCACTTGTGGCCCGGCCCGACCACGGCCACCATCGGAACCTGCAACAGCTTGCGGTACCTCAGCTCCGGCGCCACCGGCCGTCCGTACACGAGCGCGATGTCGATCGTGCCGTCGGCGAGCGCGGCCAGCTGCGGTCCGGTGCGCTTCTCCTGCAGTGCGACGGTCACCCCGGGCGCCTCGGCGTGCATCCGGGCCAGGGTGGGCGGCAGCACGTGCTGCCCAGCCGGGAAGTTGTAGCCGACCCGGACCGTGCCTGTGCGCCCGGCGGCGACATCGCGCACCGCCGATGTCGCCTTGGACATCTGGTTGACGATCGCGCGCGCATCGATCTCGAACGCCCTGCCGGCTGTCGTGAGCTGGACGTCGTGGGAGCTGCGGGCCACGAGCTGCACACCGAGCGTGCGCTCGAGCCGTTTGAGCTGCTGGCTCAGTGACGGTTGGGTGAGGTGCAGCCGGACGGCCGCGCGACCGAAATGTAGTTCCTGTGCAATCGCCAGAAATGACACGAGATGTCTGTACTCCACGATGACCTCCGCTTGCCGGATCGCCGACTCGGCCAACGCTGGTCGACGATCGGCACGATCGGGTGAACGTCGCCTGCACGACGGTGGTCGCTGTGATGGCCGTTGGCCGGTTCGGTTGCGCCCATCATCGGCAAACCTGGGCCACCCTCCGTAACGGTGAACACGCCGTGAACACCCGGCGGCCCTGAGCTCTCGGATCGAATCTCCGATGGCCCGATAGGTAGTGTCCCGGTGGCCCCCCGCCGCACGGGTGCTCGGGCGAGGCTGGCCGGATGCACATGACCTTCACCGAGCTCGACGACGGGCTGGAGGCTGCTGTGCTGCTGGGGCCCGCCGACCGGGGCGACACGCTGTCGGCGATCGCCGTCGCCACCATGCAGGCGCTGATCGTGGCGCGGTTCGGGATGCACGCCCGGGCGATTTCGGTGCAGGGGGTGTCCGGGCAGGCGCGCGGTCCCGGACGCGTCGGGCGGCGCTACCGGTGCCGCGCCGCCGCGGGATTGGGGCCCGAGTCGTGGGTGTCGGCCACCGCGGTCGTCCTCGACCCGGCCGGGACCGCGGTCATCCGCGTATCCGCCGCCTTCCGGCTCACCGATCCGGCGTTCACCCCCGCCCCTGGTACGGCGCCAGCAGCCGGGCCGGGTTGCGCACGGTCATCTGGGTGATCCGGTCCTCGGTCACACCGCGCCGACGCAGTTCCGGGAGCACGACGTCGGAGATGCGGTGCTGGTGCCAGTCGGGCATGTGCACGGCCCGGTAGGACGGTGGGAACGTGACGCTGAAGAAGCTCGCGTCGTGCGAGAGCGTGATGCGGTCGGCGTAACCCTGTTCGCACAGCGTCACGACGGTGGCCATGCGGTCCTCGTCGGACACCATCGCTCCCGTCCCGAAGCGGTCGCAGCCGATCGTCGAGCCGTTGTCCATCAGCTCCCGCAGGTAGTCCAGGTCCGTGGTGTCGCCGCAGTGCCCGATCACCATCCGTGACAGATCCACCCCGTGGGAGCGGAAGTACGCCTGCTGCTCCCGACCCGACCGGTGTACGGCACTCGTGTGGGTACTGATCAGCACCCCGGTGTCGGCGTGCACGCGGGCCGCGGCACGCAACACCCGTTCCACGTCGGGGGTGATGCCGAACTCGTCGGTCGCGACCTTGATGACCCCCGCCCGCACCCCCGTGTCACCGATGCCGTCGGTGATGTCACGGCGGAACATCACCTCCAGCGGGTCGGGCCCGTCGATCGTGCGGCCGGGTCCGTGGGTGCGGAAGAACGCCGGGAGCTCCTTCGACGTGTAGGAGCCGGTAGCCACGACGATGGCGATCGGCAGCCCCTCGGCCACCCGCTGGATACGCGGGATGAACCTGCCCAGACCCATCACGGTGAGGTCCACCAGGGTGCAGACGCCCTTCGCCGCGAGATCGGTCAGGCCGGCCCGGGCGGTGGCGATCAGGCGTTCCTCGTCCCACTCCGGGTGTGGGGTGTGGTCCTCCGGTTCCGGGTGCAGGACGAACAGGTGCTCGTGCATCAGGGTCATCCCGAGCGCGGCCGGCTGCACCGTGCCGCGGACGGTCTGGATCGACGTCATGGTGCGCTCCACCCGTTGCCTGTCATCGCCCGATGACGCGCAACGGCAGCTCGCGCAGGCCCCGCAGAAGCAGGTTCGGCCGGTAGACCGGGTCACCGGCGAGCTCGAGGCGCTCGACGCGACGGGCGAGCTCGGTCCAGAGGATCTCTCCCTCCAACCGGGCGAGCGCGGCTCCCATGCAGTAGTGGATGCCCAGGGCGAAGCCGAGGTGTCGCGGGGGCGCGACGGCCGCGGCGTAGCGACCGACGTCGAACTCGTCCGGGCGGGTGAACGCGCGCGGATCGCGGTTGGCCGAGGCGACGAGGACGCAGACGTTGTCGCCCTCATGGAACGTGCGGTCCCCGACCACGAGGTCGCACCGAGCGGTGCGGGTGGTCATGTGCACCGCCGAGTCGTAGCGCAGGATCTCGTCGACCGCGGGGCCGGCGAGCTCCGGGTTCTCCCGGATCCGCTCCAGCTGTCGCGGGTTGCGCTGGAACGCCAGCAGACCGTTTCCGATCATGTTCACGGTGGTCTCGTGCCCGGCGATGAGCAGCGTGATGCACGTGGTCAGCATCTCGTGCTCGGTCAGCGTGTCGCCTCGCTCGCGGACGGCACCCAGCGCGCTGACCACGTCGTCACGGGGATCGGCCAGCCGTCGCGTGATCAGCGACCGGAAATAGTCGACGAGCTCGAGGGAGCCGTCCTCGCGGGCGCTGCGCTCCGCCGGGGTGAGCACCCGGTCCGGGTCGAACCCGCGCGCCAGGCCGGGCCCCAACCTGTGGACCATGGCCCAGTCGGCGGCGGGCACCCCGACCAGCTCGCACACCACGATCAGCGGCAGCGGGTACGCGATCGCCTCGATGGCCTCGACCTCACCCTGCGCGAGCGCCGTATCGAGCATGCCGGTGACCAGCGCGGTGATGCGCGGGATCAGGTCGACGACACGTTTGGGCGTGAAGGCTTTGCTGACCAGACCGCGCAGCCGGGTGTGGTCCGGCGGGTCCATCCAGAGGAACGACGTCGGGAGGTTCGAGCGGTCGGCGTCGGGGTGGAACAGCTCGGCCTCGTCGCGGTGGCTCCACCGGGTCTCGGTCAGCACGGCGCTGCACTCGGCGTGCCGGGTCACGAACTCCACTCCGAAGCCGCTGTCCAGGAAGGGGACGGCCTCGCGCACCGCCGCGTAGCGGGGATAGGGGTCGGCCCGGTGTTCCGGGGCGAACGCATCGAATACCGGCGACGTCGTCAGGCTCATGCGCTCATGGTCACCCGACGGACCTGTCGGCCCGATGAATCGCCTGTGAAATCTCGGTGCAGATCGCCGGTGGAATGCCCGGACGATCGTCTTACGCAATCGCCCGATACATGCGGCGGGGTCTGTCTTGACTATGTACACAGTTTTCGTGTGCCCTCATAACGCGAGTCGATCCGAAACCGAATGAGCTGAGCAGAGACGGGACGAGATGACCATCGCGCAGTCCACTGCCGATCTGACCCCTTGCGACCCGGCCCGCCGCTTTCCGATGACCCTGCCCGCCGCGCTCGATCTGATCGCGCAGCGGTGCCCGACTCAGCAGATCCGATTCCCCGACGAGGACGAGTCACTGAGCTACGCGGAACTGGCCGACGGCGCCCGCCGGGTCGCGGTCGCGCTCACCCACCGCGGGTTGCGACCCGGTGCGCGGGTCGGGCTGCTCTCCCCCAACGCCCCGGAGTTCCTCCAATCGCTGTTCGGCGTCCTGCACGCCGGCGCCGCGGTCGCGCCGCTGGCTCTGCCGATCGGCACCGACCTCGAGGACTACGCCCGGCGTACCCAGCAGGTGGTGGCGACCGCGGGCCTGAGCCACATCGTGCTGTCGCACCGAGTCGCGGCCCGCCTGGGCCCGGCGCTGCACGGGGCCGGGGTGGACGGGCTCGGGGTGCTGGACAGCTCTGACCTACTCGCGGAGGGCGGGCCCACCGCCGGCCCCGGACCGTTCGGCCCGGATCCGTTCAGCCCCGACAGGTTCGGCCCCGACGAGCCCGCCATCGTCCAGTTCACCTCCGGCAGCACCGCCGCCCCCAAGGGCGTGGTGCTGAGCCACTCCAACGTCTGGCACTGCGCCCGGTCGATCACCGAGGCCATCCGCCTCGGACCGGACGACGTGCATGGCTCCTGGTTGCCGCTGTTCCATGACATGGGGCTGTTCGGCGCGCTCACCGGGCTGTTCCGGGGTATCCCGCTGCACCTCTGGTCGCCCGCCGGGTTCGTCCGCCGTCCGGCCCGCTGGTTGTCGGCGTTCGCGCAGATCGGCGGCACCATCTCGGCGATGCCGAACTTCGGCTACGACGCTCTGCTCGACGCCGTCCCCGCGGAGCAGGCGGCCGAGCTGGACCTCTCGGCGTGGCGAGTGGCGTTCAACGGCGCCGAGGCCGTGCAGCCCGCGTCGGTGGCCGCGTTCCTCGACCGCTTCGCCCCCGCCGGCTTCCGGCCGGCGACGATGGTGCCCGCCTACGGCATGGCCGAGGTGACGCTCGTGGCCACGCTGCCGCCCTCGGGGCGGGCGCCTGTCGTCGAATGGGTGGACCGCGACGCGCTCACCGGCCGCGGCGACGCCGTCCGTGTCGACGCCGGGGCGCCGGGCGCGCGCGGGCTCGT
>JBKJPD010000548.1:0-3502 GCA_046595345.1 Pseudonocardia sp. | reverse complement strand
CCGCCGACGAGCGCCGAGCGCTGTTCCGGGTGGTCCGCGGCGAGCCGACCGACGCCGAACTGGCCGTGCTGACGGTCGTGCTGGCCGCGGCCGTCTCGCCGGGTGCGCCGACCGGAGCGGGTCCCCGCGGCGCCTGGAACGACCCGGCGGCCCGCGTCCGCACCGCGCTCACCGTGGGCCCGGGCGCCTGGCGCACCTCGACCTGGCCCCGCTGACGGCGATGTCAACCGCCGTTTCCGGGCACCCGCACCGGCGACTGCCGTCCCGTCGGCCGCGATCGTCACCCGACCCGCCCGGAAGGACCGCGAACGGTTCGGTGCCGGCAACGGGCGCCGCGGTCCCGGAAGGAGCAGGATCGTGGCCATGAAGGCCACCTGGAACGGCGCCGTGATCGCCGAGAGCGACCGCACCGTCGTCGTCGAGAACAACCACTACTTCCCCGCGAGCTCGGTCAAGACCGAGTATCTCCGCGACTCCGCGCAGACCAGCGTGTGCCCGTGGAAGGGCACCGCCAGCTACAAGTCGCTGGTCGTCGAGGGCAAGGAGAACCCGGACGCGGCCTGGAGCTACCCGGCCCCGAAGGATGCGGCCGCGGAGATCAGGGACCACTTCGCGTTCTGGAAGGGCGTGGAGATCAGCGGCTGACGCCGCCGCCTCAGGTCCTGCCCAAGAAGCTCAGCACTGCCGCACCCGTCGCGGTCCTCGCCGGAGCCGCCGCCGTGGCGTTGGGCGTGCCCGCGGCCGGGCTCGGCGCCGGTCGGACCGGCCGTAAGGTCGGCCCGTGCGCGTCGTCCTCGCTTCCGCCTCCCCCGCCCGCCTCGCCGTGCTGCGCGCGGCCGGGCTCGATCCGCTCGTCGAGGTCTCCGGCGTCGACGAGGACGCGCTGCTCGGGGCGATCCCCGACGCGACGCCCGCGGAGAAGGTGACGACGCTGGCCGGGGCGAAGGCCACCACGGTGGCGCGGCGAGTCGACATGGCCGACGCGGTGGTGATCGGCTGCGACTCTCTCCTGCACCTCGACGGCGAACTGGTCGGCAAACCCGTCGACGTCGACGAGGCCCGCTCGCGGTGGCAGGCGATGGCGGGTCGCACCGGTGAGCTCGTCACCGGTCACGCCGTGCTCCGAATCGTCGACGGGGAGATCGACCGGGTGGCCGAGGGGCACGCCGTCACCGTCGTCCGGTTCGCCGAACCGACCCCCGAGGAGCTGGACGCCTACCTGGGCACCGGCGAGCCGCTGGCAGTCGCGGGCGCGTTCACCCTCGACGGGCTGGGCGCCTGGTTCGTCGAGGGCATCGACGGCGATCCGTCCAACGTGATCGGGATCAGCCTGCCGCTCACCCGCCGGTTGCTCGCCGGGGTGGGTGTCCGGGTCACCGATCTGTGGGGCCGTGCCGAGGCCGCGCCTGGCGGGCCGGTCACGGACGACTAATCTTGCGACCATGGCTCTTGTGAACGACACCGACCCGAAGCTGGCCGCGTACGCCCACCCGGAGCGCCTCGTCACCACGTCGTGGCTCGCCGACAACCTCGGTGCGGAGGGGCTCGTCGTCGTCGAGTCCGACGAGGACGTCCTGCTCTACGACACCGGCCACATCCCCGGCTCGGTCAAGGTCGACTGGCACACCGAGCTCAACGACCCGGTCACCCGCGACTACGTCGACGGCGCCCGCTTCGCCGAGATCTGCGGCGAGCGCGGCATCACGCGCGACAGCACCGTCGTCATCTACGGCGACCGCAACAACTGGTGGGCCACCTACGCACTGTGGGTGTTCAGCCTGTTCGGGCACGCCGACGTACGGATCCTCGACGGCGGCCGGGCCAAGTGGGTGGCCGAGGGCCGGAAGATGACCACCGAGCAGCCCACGCCCGCGAGTGTCGAGTACCCGGTCGTGGAGCGCGACGACTCGAAGATCCGCGCCTTCAAGGACGAGGTACTCGCCCACCTGGAGCTCGTGAGATCAGGCGAGGGGGCCCTGGTGGACGTGCGGAGCCCGGGCGAGTACTCCGGCGAGCTGCTGCACATGCCCGACTACCCGCAGGAAGGTGCCGTCCGCGGTGGCCACATCCCCGGTGCGGCGAGCGTGCCGTGGGCCCGTGCCGCCGCCGAGGACGCCACGTTCAAGTCGCGCGCCGATCTCGAGGCCATCTACCTGGAGGAGCAGGGCCTCAAGTCCGACGACAATGTCGTCGCCTACTGCCGCATCGGCGAGCGCTCCAGCCACACCTGGTTCGTGCTCACCTACCTGCTGGGTTTCGACACCGTCCGCAACTACGACGGCAGCTGGACGGAATGGGGCAACGCCGTGCGCGTGCCGATCGCGCAGGGTGCAGAGCGTGGTTCCGCATGACCCTGACCCCGCAGCTCGCCGAGCTGGTCGAGGAGTTCTCCGAGGTCGGACCCAAGGAACGGCTCCAGCTGCTACTGGAGCTGTCCATGGAGCTGCCGGACCTCCCGGAGCGCTACGCCGACGCGGCGGACACGATGGAGCAGGTGCACGAGTGCCAGTCCCCGCTGTTCCTCGCCGTCGAGGTGGAGCCCGACGGCGACCGCACGGTGCACCTGTTCTTCTCGGCACCGCTCGAGGCCCCTACGACCCGGGGGTTCGCCTCGATCATGCGCACCGGGATGGACGGCGAACCCGCCGCCGACGTGCTCGCCGTGCCTGACGACTTCTACATCGCGCTGGGTCTGGGCCAGGCCGTGAGCCCGCTGCGGCTGCGGGGGATGTCGGCGATGCTGTCGCGGATCAAGAAGCAGGTGCGTTCGGCCACCGCGGCCTGAGCGGCAACCTCAAGTCCTGGTGAAGAACGTTCCGCCCGAGCGCGGGGGCACACCACACTGTGAGACGTCTCATGAGGACGAATCAAGGGGTGTGGGATGGCAACAACACCTGCCGTCACCGGTGACACGTGGGGCATCGACGACCCGACGTTCCTGCTCGCCTACGCCGTGATCGCGACCGCGGGGTGGACCGCCGGTGCTGCCACCCCCAGGTGCCTGAGCGACCCGCCCACCCGGCACCACGTCGGCGACATCAGCACCCGGCCGCACGACATCGCCCACCTCAACGGTGGCACCGAGCTCGCCGTGTACTCGGCGGGAGCTCGAACGCGCGATCCGGTCCACCGTGCGCAGGGTGACGGTGCACCGCAAGCGGCTGCCGTTCCACCAGCCGGTCACCACGATCGCGGTCGTGCGGCTCACCCACGCACCGCGCCGCAGCGGTCCGGGCAACCGCACCCTGACCGCGCTGCGATCCGAGCACCACAGCCTCTCGCCTGCGTCAGCGCCGGACTGGACCGTGTACGGGCCCGCGGGTGCTGCGCTGTCGAGATCTTCGGGATGGGCGTGCTCTGGGCAGCCGAACCGGCCTTCGCCGACGAGATCGCCGCCCAGCGGGTCGTGGCCGGCGGCAGTGACAGCGGCAACCGTTGGAGCGGCAGCGGGGGCGGCGACAGCGCAGCACCCGCGGGCCCGTACACGGTCCAGTCCGGCGCT
>JBKJPD010000533.1:0-13747 GCA_046595345.1 Pseudonocardia sp. | reverse complement strand
GTGCTTGGCACCTCCCCGAGCTACGACCTCGCGGTGATCAAGCTGCAGGGCGTCTCTGGGCTCACCCCGGCCACGCTGGGCCAGAGCACCGGTGTGCAGGTGGGTCAGCAGGTCGTGGCGATCGGCTCGCCGCAAGGCCTCACCGGCACCGTTACCACCGGCATCGTGAGCGCGTTCAACCGCACCGTGTCGGTCCAGGGCGAGGGCGGCGCCGCAGGCACCGTCTACAACGGGTTGCAGACCGACGCACCGATCAACCAGGGAAACTCCGGCGGCCCGCTGGTGAACCTCGACGGCCAGGTCATCGGCATCAACTCCGCCATTGCGACGAGCGGCGGGCAGAGCAGCGGCAGCATCGGCCTTGGCTTCGCGATCCCGGTCGACCAGGCCAAGCGGGTGGCGCAGGAGATCATGAACACCGGTACGGCAACGAAACCGGTGCTGGGAGTCGAGGGGCGGACCTCGCAGTCGGGACCCGGCGCCGGTGCGCAGATCGCCGCCGTCCAGGCCGGGTCGCCCGCCGCTGCCGCGGGACTCGCGGCAGGTGAGGTGGTCACGAAGGTCGGCGACGGGAAGGTCGAGGGCTTCTCCGATCTCGTCGCACGCGTCGGGTCCTACGCTCCCGGCCAGAAGGTCACCCTGACGGTGCGGAACGGCGCTGGCGAAAGGACCGTCGACGTCACGCTCGGCAGCCAGCCCGACCGCGCCGCCAGCACCGGTAACGGCGGGCAGAGCGCCGACCCGTTCGGCAGGGGTAGCTCCCCCTTCGGCGGCGGCAACTAGCCCGCACCCCGACCATCGGCCGGGCGCGGCCTCCCGCCCGCCCGGCCGGCGCCCTGGTGAACCCGACGATCGGCCGCGCCTCGGACCGCGAGCCATCGTCGGATCCGGGTCGGCGTGCCTACTCGCACGCCGACCCGGACCACCTCGCGGGGATAGGCTCGGAGCGGATCCGTGGCGGGGCGAGCCACGTCGCAGCCGGGGAGATGATATGACCGACGAAGTACTGACCGAGCGCCACGAGGCCATCCTCGTGATAACCATGAACCGCCCGCAGGTCCGTAACGCGGTGAACGGGGTACTCGGCCGGGCTGTCGCGGACGCGCTCGACGAGCTGGACGGCGACCCGACGCTCGCGGTCGGCGTGCTCACGGGGGCGGGCGGCACGTTCTGCGCGGGGATGGACCTCAAGGCGTTCCTGACCGGCGACTTCCCGATGGTCCCGGGGCGCGGGCTCGCCGGGATCACGACCACGCCGCCCGACAAGCCGATCATCGCTGCGGTGGAGGGCTACGCGCTGGCGGGGGGCTGCGAGATCGCGCTGGCCTGCGACCTCATCGTGGCATCGCGGGAGGCGAGGTTCGGGCTGCCGGAGACCAGGCGCTCGCTCGTGGCGGGGGCGGGCGGGCTACTGCGGCTACCGCTGCGCATCCCGCCCGCGATCGCGATGGAGTACGCGCTCACCGGCGAGCACTTCACCGCCGAGGACGCCCACGGGTGGGGGTTGGTCAACCGTCTCACCGAGCCGGGCGAGGCACTGGCCGGGGCGCTGGCACTGGCCCGCAAGATCACCGAGAACGGCCCGCTCGCGGTGCGCGCCACCAAGCAGATCCTCACCGGGGCGCCCGACTGGCCCGCCGAGGAACGCTGGGCCCGGCAGGAGGAGATCATGCGCCCGGTCCTGACCTCGGCCGACGCCCGGGAGGGCGCGCAGGCCTTCGCCGAGAAGCGCGCCCCGGTATGGCGCGGCGTGTGAGCCTGCGCCCCACCGGCCGCTGAGCGAATCCCGCAACCGAGGAGAGACACCGTGCCACTGGCGATCACCGACGATCACCGCGCGCTCGCCGAGGTGGCGCGCCGGTTCCTGACCGGGCAACGTGCCGCCGCGCGGTCGACGCTGGAGACGGTGGACGAGACGCTGCCCGCGTTCTGGACGGAGTTGGCGTCGCTGGGCTGGCTCGGGCTGCACGTGCCCGAGAAACACGGTGGTGAGGGCGCCGGGATCGCGGAACTGGCCGTCGTGCTGGAAGAACTGGGCCGGGTCGTCGCACCGGGGCCGTTCCTGCCGACGGTGCTGGCGTCGGCGGTGCTGGTGGAGACCGGATCGGACGAACTGCGGGCAGCCCTGCTGCCCGGGCTCGCCGACGGTTCCCGGACAGGCGCGGTCGGCCTGCACGGGGTGGAGTCCGACGGGCAGGTGACCGACGATCTGGTGCTCGGCGGCGGGCTTGCCGACGTGCTGCTACTCGTGATCGGCGAGGACGTGCTGGTGGTGGAGGAGGCCGATCGCGAGACGCCGGCGTCGCTCGACCCGACACGCCGCCCGGCGCGGGTGAGCATGACCCTCGGTACCGAGTTGGGCCGCATCTCCGGTGGGGCCGCCGTCGCCCGGCGCCTCGCTCGCGTACTGGCCGCGGCCGAGGCGGCGGGCAGCGCGCACGCCTGCCTGGAGATGGCCGTCGCCCACGCCAAGCAGCGCCAGCAGTTCGGCCGGGCGATCGGCACGTTCCAGGCCGTCAAACATCACTGCGCCAACCTGCTGCTCGACGCGGAACTCGCCGTCGCCGCGGCCTGGGACGCCGCGCGGAGCGTCAGCGGAGCACGCATCGATACCGGCCGCGCAGAACCCGGGACACCCGCGGCGGAGCTGGCTGCGGTGATCGCCGCGGCGCGGGCGGTGCCGGCCGGGGTGCGCGCAGCGGAGATGAACATCCAGCTGCACGGCGGGATCGGCTTCACGTGGGAACACGACGCGCACCTGTACCTGCGCCGGGCGTTGACGCTCGCAGCGTTCGTCGCCCGCACCGGGGACGCGGAGCGGGACGTCGCCCGGCTCGTCGGCGCCGGGGTGAAGCGCACCCCCGACCTGGACCTGCCGCCCGAAGCAGAGGGCTACCGCGACGACGCGCGGGCGTTCGTCGCGACGCTGGCGGGCAAGGACGCGGCGGCGCGGCGCATCGCGCTCGTGGAGTCGGGTTATCTGGTGCCGCACTGGCCACGGCCATGGGGCCGGGACGCGTCCGCCGCGGAGCAGCTCGTGATCGAGCAGGAGTTCCGGGGCCCTGCCGGGATCGACGTCCCGAACCTCGGGATCACCGCCTGGAACATCCAGACGATCGCGCAGCACGGCTCGTCCGAACAGCTCGAACGGTGGGTGCGGCCCACGCTGACGGGCGCGATCACATGGTGCCAGCTGTTCTCCGAGCCCGGCGCCGGATCCGACGCGGCCGCGATCTCCACCCGGGGGGTGCGGGAGGACGGCGGCTGGCGGGTCACCGGGCAGAAGGTGTGGACCACCCAGGCCCACCTGTCCGACTGGGGCTTCGCGACTGTGCGCACGGACTCCTCCGGGGCCAAGCACGCCGGCATCACGATGATGGCCATCGACCTGCGCGCGCCGGGCGTCGACGTCCGGCCGCTACGCGAGCTGACCGGTGACGCGCTGTTCAACGAGGTCTTCTTCGACGACGTGTTCGTGCCCGACGCCGACGTGGTCGGTGAGGTCGGTCAGGGTTGGCGGGTGGCGCGTGCAACGCTGGGCAACGAGCGTGTGTCGATCGGTGGGGGCGGGGCCGGGCAGCTGCCGATCCGGTCCTGGCACCTGTTGCCGCTGGCCGCCGCCTCGCCCGACCCGCACACCGCGGAGCGCGAGGTGGGGGCGCTGATCACCGACGAGCTGGCGATGCGACTGATGTTGCTGCGGCAGGCCGCCCGGGCCGTGGGCGGTACCGAACCGGGACCGGAGGGCAACCTGTCCAAGCTGTTCGCCAGCGAGCTGGCGCAGCGCGTCGCGGGGCTCGGGGTGCGGCTGGCGGGCGCGGCCGCCGTCACGGGTGGCAACGAGCTGATCATGCGCTCGTACCTGTGGTCGCGCTGCATCACGATCGCCGGCGGAACATCGGAGATCGCCCGCAACCAGGTAGCGGAGCGGCTGCTGGGGCTCCCCCGCGATCCCCTGATCCGCTGACCCGCTGATCCGCTGACGGGGTCGTGCGCGGGGAGCGCCGCCAGATCACCATGCGCTGTCCCCCGCTCGCCGAATCGTCAGCTCGGCCGACCCACCCGCGGACCCACGATGCCCCGGGGATGCGGGATCATCGAAAGCACTGGCGCAGGCGGGGCCCGGCAGGCCGCACTAGTGTGCGGGTCATCCCCATCACATCCGAGCACGTGGAGTGTCAACGATGACCAACCTGGCGGCCAACCTGGTGACAACGGCGGCGGCGCACGGCGACCGGCCGGCCGTCCGCCTCGACGACCACGTCCTCACCTACCGCGGGCTGCACGACGGCGCCGCCGCGGTGGCCGGGATGCTGCGTGAGCGCGGCATCGCCCCCGGCGACCGGATCGGGCTGGTGCTGCCCAACGTGCCTGCGTTCCCGATCCTGTTCTACGGCTCGCTGCTGGTAGGCGCGACCGTCGTCCCGATGAACCCGCTGCTCAAGGCGCGCGAGATGCAGTACTACCTCACCGACTCCGGGATGTCACTCGTGTTCGGCTGGGACGGCGGCGGGGACGCGGTCGCCGAGGCAGCGGCCACGGTGGGCATCGACTCAGTGGTGGTCGGCGGGATGGGCCCCTCCGCGGAGCAGTTGGGTGGCGCGGCGCCGGTTGCCGAGCCCGTCGAGCGCACCGACGACGACACCGCGGTGATCCTCTACACCTCCGGCACCACCGGGCAGCCCAAGGGCGCGGAGCTGACCCACCACAACCTGGCCAGTAATGCGGCCACCACCGTCTCCGCGCTCATCAAGATCACCCCGGACGACGTGATCATGGGCTGCCTTCCGCTGTTCCACGTGTTCGGCCTGACGTGCGGGCTCAACGCCTCGGTCCGCACCGGGTCGTGCCTGACCCTGATCCCCCGCTTCGACGCCGGCAAGGCGCTCGCCGTGATCGGCCGCGACAGGGTGACGGTGTTCGAGGGCGTGCCCACGATGTACGCCGCCCTGCTGCACCACGCCGACGCCGGTGCCGCCGACGTCACCTCCCTGCGCACCTGCATCTCCGGCGGCTCGGCGATGCCGGTGGAGATCATGAAGTCGTTCGAGGAGAAGTTCGGCTGCATGGTCCTGGAGGGCTACGGCCTTTCCGAGACCTCGCCGGTGGCCTCGTTCAACCAGCCCGGCAGAGAGCGCAAGCCCGGCTCGATCGGCTTCGAGGTCCCCGGCTGCGAGATGAAGGTCGTCGACGACGACGGCAACGAGGTCGGCGTCGACGAGCCCGGCGAGATCGCGATCCGCGGCGAGAACGTCATGAAGGGCTACTGGGGCCGCCCCGAGGCGACGGCCGAGTCGATCCCCGACGGCTGGTTCCGCACCGGCGACATCGCCACGAAGGACTCCGAGGGCTACTACGTCATCGTCGACCGCAAGAAGGACCTCATCATCCGCGGCGGTTACAACGTCTACCCGCGCGAGATCGAGGAGGCCCTCTACGAACACCCCGCCATCGCGGAGGCGGCGGTGATCGGCATCAAGGACGCCGACCTCGGCGAGGAGATCGGGGCGGCGGTGGCGTTCAAGGACGGGCAGTCCGCCGCGCCCTCGGAGCTCAGCGCGTTCGTCAAGGAGCGGGTGGCGTCGTACAAGTACCCGCGTCACATCTGGGTCGTCGACGAGCTGCCCAAGGGTCCGACGGGCAAGATCCTGCGCCGCGAGGTGCACGCGCCGGAGGGCACCGGCAGCTGACACCCTTACGGCATCATCGCGGGCGGCTCCGACGCCGCCCGCGATGATGCCGGCGAGGGTGGCATGACTTCTCTGGACCGTTCCGGTGTGGCCCCGGAGGACTGCGGCTAGAGCATGCCCAGCACCCGCTGCACGGCGATCTCGATGACCACCCGCTCGGGGTTGACCCTGGGCTCCCGGTAGCGCACGGCATAGCGGCGCACAGCCTCGGCCACCGCGTCGGGCTCTGCGCGCACGACGGCGGTGCCCTCCAGCGTCGACCACCGGCCGCCCTCGAACTGCGACACCACCGCGACACCGGTGGCCGCGGCGTTGCGCGCCTTCTGCGACCTGCGGCTGCAGATCACCCGTGCAAGGCCTGCGGCGGGATCGAGCGTGACGCCGACGGGTACGACGTGCGGGCTGCCGTCGTGGCGCAGGGTCACGAGCGTCCCGATCCGGCGCTCGGTCCAGAACTCGAGGAACTCCTGCGACGGTTCGGCATCCAACGGGCGAGGCACCGTCTCACCGTAGTCAACCCGCGCCGGGGCGCGCACCATGCTCATGACGGGCACCGGCGTCCTCGCTGTGGAACACCACCGCCTCGCTCAGGATCGGGTGTCGCGGCGGATCGGGTGGTCCGCCGGGATCTGGACCAGGACGATTCGCGTGCCGTCCGGGTCGGTGATCCACATCTCGTCCAGGCCCCACGGCTCCCTTCGCGGCTCCCGGACGACGTGCGCGGCGAGGTCCCGGTGGGCGGCGGCGAGGTCCCGGACCTGCAGCCACAGCGCCACCGCGTCCCCGGCAGGCGTGCTGGAGCTGCGCGAGAGCTCCAGGAACCCGCCGCCGAGGAAGAACACGGTCCCGCCGGGGAACTCGCGCGCGATCCCCAGCCCGAGGACGTCACGGTAGAACGCGAGGCTCCGGTCCATGTCCAGGGGATGCAGCAGCTTGCGCGCCGCGAGGATCTCCACCCGTGCGACCCCCTCTACCTGTACATGATCACTGGTTCGGCGCATTTCCGGCCACATCCGACCGAAAATGCGCCAAGGCGGCGATCATCGAAGCCGGTCACCGCCCGCGCCGGATCATCATGCCCTCCCGCCCCGCTTGCCGGTGCCCCCTCCACCCGTGTGGCTGGACGATCCGTTCCGGCACCGTGTGCACAGGGGTCGGACTCGGGAGCCGCAGAATCTACGGACCGGGCACGTCGGGTCGAGTGGGCCGCTACCGGAATGATCCCGGCGTACGGTCCACCGGTCCGCCCCTGTCTCGGGCGCGGCCACCAGAGGCGGGAGAGCAGATCGTGACGGAGCAGTCGTTCCACCGGGTCGCCATCGTCAACCGGGGTGAGCCGGCCATGCGGCTGATCAATGCGGTGCGGGAGTGGAACGCCGAGGGGCGGGCCCCCTTGAGAACGGTCGCGCTCTACACGGCGGTGGACCGGCACGCGATGTTCGTCCGTGAGGCCGACGAGGCGGTACTGATCGGCCCGGACGATCCGGAGTGGATGGGCACGAGCCCGTACCTCGACTATGCCGAACTGGAACGCGCGTTGCGGGCGGCGCGGGCGGACGCAGTGTGGCCCGGGTGGGGTTTCGTGTCCGAGCGCGCCGACTTCGCCCGCCTGTGCCGCGACATCGGCATCGTGTTCGTAGGCCCGTCGCCGGAGGTGATGGAGCGGCTCGGGGACAAGATCGAGGCCAAACACCTGGCCGAGCAGGTCGGGGTACCGCTGGCCGCGTGGTCCGGCGGCGCGGTCGCGGACATCGCCGCCGCCCACGCGCACGCCGAGCGGATCGGCTATCCGCTGATGGTCAAGGCAACCGCCGGGGGTGGCGGGCGCGGGATCCGGCGCGTCGAGCGCCCCGAGGAGCTCGCCGAGGCGTTCGAGCGGGCCGGGTCCGAGGCCGCGAAGACCGCAGGCGACGCCACCGTGTTCCTGGAGCGCGCCATCCGTGGCGGTCGCCACGTCGAGGTGCAGGTGATCGCCGACCACACCGGTGAGGTGTGGACGCTGGGCATCCGGGACTGTTCGGTGCAGCGCCGCAACCAGAAGGTCCTCGAGGAGTCCGCCTCCACCGCCCTGGACGCGGAGCAGGAGGAGCTGCTGCGGTCCTCCGCGGCGGCGCTGGTGCGGGCAGCGGGATACGTCAACGCGGGCACCGTCGAGTTCCTCTACGAGCCCAAGGAACGGCTGCTCACGTTCCTGGAGGTCAACACCCGACTGCAGGTGGAGCACCCCGTCACCGAGGTCACCACGGGCGTGGACATCGTGAAGCTCCAACTGCACATCGCCGGCGGCGGCACCCTCGCCGACAGCGGAGCGGGCGAGGCCGACGGGAGCGCCCCGCTCGCCCGCGGCCACGCCATCGAGGCCCGGCTGACCGCCGAGGACCCCGAACAGGGCTTCGCGCCCGCCCCCGGCCGGATCGAGCACCTCGCGCTACCCAGCGGCCCCGGCATCCGGGTCGACACCGGCGTCACGGCGGGCGATCTCATCCCCCCGCAGTTCGACTCCATGATCGCCAAGGTGATCGCGTGGGGCCGCAACCGCGCCGAGGCTCGCGCCCGGCTCTCCCGCGCGCTGCGCCAGACCGCGGCGGTGATCGACGGAGGGACGACGAACAAGGCGTTCCTGCTCGACATCCTCGACCGCCCCGAGGTCCTGTCCGGCGACGCCGACACCAGCTGGCTCGACGGGTTGATGGCCGCGGGGTACGAACCGCCGCGGCGCCTCGACATCGCGCTGCTCGCCGCCGCCGTCGAGGCGCAGGACGCGCACGTGGCACGGCAGCGGGAGCGCCTGTTCGCCTCCGCCGAGCGGGGCCGTCCGGAGGTGGGGCATGAGACCTGGCACCAGGTCGACGTCCGCGCGGGTGGGGAGTCCTACCGCCTGCGCGTGGCCCAGTCCCGCAGAACGCGCTACCACGTCGAGCTGGACGGTGCCGCGCAAGGAGGCGGCTCCGCAGTAGGCGGCTCCGCCGCCGGCACCACGGTAAGCGGCTCCGCCGCCAGGGCCGTCCATGTGGACGCCGAGCGGACCGGCCGGTTCGAGCGCAAGCTCACCGTCGGCGGCGTCACGTACGCCGTCCTGTCCGTGCCGCAGGGCTCGGACTACCTCATCGAGGTCGACGGCGCCGTGCATCGCATCTCCGGCGGCGAAGCCGGGCTGGTCCGGGCCCCCGCCCCGGCGATGGTGGTCTCCATCCCGGTCGCGGAGGGCGACGTCGTCAAGGCCGGGGACATCGTGGCCGTCCTCGAGAGCATGAAGCTGGAGACCGCACTGCGGGCGCCCGTCGCGGGCCGGGTCAAGGAGATCCTCGTCGCCCCGAACACTCAGGTGCAGGGCGGCACGAAGCTCGTCAGCCTGGAGCCCGACGCCGATGCCTGCACCACCACGGGGGGTGAACGCGCCGACCTGTCCGCGCTCGACACGGCCGTCCCCGCCCTGGGCGACGCGGCCTCGATCGCAGCCGAAGCGCTGACGTCGCTGCGCTTCCTGGTGCTCGGCTACGACATCGACGAGCGGGACGCCCGCCCGCTGCAGGGAGCGCTCACCGCGGCCCGCGAGGACCTCGCTCCCGACGACGCCGCCGTTCTCGCCGGGGAGATCGCCACGTTCCGGATCTTCGCCGACCTCTGCGCGCTGTCACGCAACCGCCGCGGGCCCGAGGACGAATCGCAGCAGATCGACCCGGCGGGCGAGGAGGCCCGCAACCCGCAGGAGTACCTCTACGCCTACCTGCGCTCCCGCGACGCCGACGCCGAGGGCCTGCCCGAGTCGTTCCTCGTGAAGCTGCGCCGGGCGCTCGCGCACTACGGGGTGTCGGACCTCGAACCGTCCGACGCGCTGAGCAGCGCGCTCTACCGTATGTTCCTCGCCCACCGCCGGGCCCCGGCCCAGGTGCCGGTGGTGCTGGAACTGCTGCAGTGGCGCCTACGCCATCCGGACCTGCCCGCGTCCCTTCGCGACGAGTACCAGCGCACGCTCGACCAGCTCGTGACGGCCACCCAGCTGCGCCACCCCGTCGTCGGCGGGCTGGCGCGCCGGGTGCGCTACACCTGCTTCGACGCGCCGGTGATCGCCGCCGAGCGGGAGGCGGGCCAGGACCAGGTTCGGGCCGAGCTCGACCGCCTGTCCACCGACCCCGTGACGCGGGCCGCCCAGCTCGACACGATCGTCTCCGCGGCCGAGCCGATCCTCGGGGTGTTCGGCGAGCGCCACCACGCCGCGATGCTCGAGGTCATGACGCGGCGCTACTACCGCGTCCGCCCGCTCACCGATGTGCGGGTCGACGACCGCGGTGGCCGCCCACTGCTCACCGCGTCCTATCACCACGACGGGCAGGACTTCGTCGTACTGGCCACCACCGTCCACACAGCGTCCGACGCCCCGGCTGCGGGCGACCCGAGGGCGGTGCAGGGCGACCTGCGACGGCTCGTCGCGCAGCTCCCCGAAGGCCGCACGGCGCTGCTCGATCTCTACGTCATCGCAGGGGATGCGCCCGACGCCGATCCGGAGCGGTCCGCGGAGAAGATCCGGGCCATGCTGGGCCCACTGCCCGCGCGGTTGGCGCGGGTCGCCGTGGCCGTCCGGCGTCCCGACGGGGACGAGCGCTCCGCGTGGTTCACGTTCGGTCCGGACCCGGACCGCAAACCCATCGAGGACCGCACCCTGCGCGGCCTGCACCCGATGGTCGCCGAGCGGCTTGGGGTGCGGCGCCTCGCCGCGTTCGAACTGACCCGCCTGCCGTCCCCGATCGACGTGCACCTGTTCCGGGCCACCGGGAGACATGTGTCGGAGGACCGGCGTCTCATCGCGCTGTCCGACGTCCGCGACCTGACGATCCTGCGCGACGACCTTGCCGATGCGGGCTCCGACGGCGCTGTGCCCGGCGGCCGGATCCGCGCGCTGCCGCAACTGGAGCACGTCCTCGACTCCTGCCTGGACGCGGTGCGCTCGGCCCGCGCCGCGGACGGCGCCGACGCGAAGCTCGACTGGAACCGGGTGCTGCTCTACGTGTGGCCGGTGATCGACGTGCCGCTCGACGAGCTCGACTCCGTGGTGCGGGTGCTGGCGCCGCGGTCGGAGGCGCTGGGCCTGGAGCAGGTGATGGTGCAGTTCCGCCATGCCGGGGACGGTTCAGGCGAGCCGCGAGAGTTCATGCTGCGCCTGTCGCGCCCGCCGGGTGCCGGGCTGACGGCGCGGATCACCGATCCTCCTACCGGGCCGATGCGCGAGCTCGACCCGTACACGCAGAAGGTGATCCGGGCGCGACGTCGCGGCGCGGTGTACCCCTATGAGCTGGTGCCGCTGGTTGAGCGCAACCCCGACCGTGGCGGCCCGGCGGGCACATTCACCGAGTACGACCTCGACCCCGACGGGCATCCGGTGGTCGTGGAGCGCGCTCCGGGCGGCAACTCCGCCAGCATCGTGTTGGGCACGGTCGCCACCGTCACCGCGCGCCATCCCGAGGGGATGACGCGGGTGGTCCTGCTGGGTGACCCGACGCGCGCTCTGGGCGCCGTCGCCGAACCGGAGTGCCGCCGGATCCTCGCGGGCATCGAGCTGGCGCGGCGCCTCGATCCACACGGGTCAGGAGCACCGATCGAGTGGTTCGCCGTCTCCGCCGGCGCGAAGATCGCAATGGACTCCGGCACCGAGAACATGGACTGGATCTCCCGTGCGCTGCGCGGGATCATCGAGTTCACCCAGGACGGCGGCGAGATCAACGTCATCGTGACCGGCATCAACGTCGGCGCCCAGCCGTACTGGAACGCCGAGGCGACGATGCTGATGCACACCCGCGGGATCCTCGTGATGACCCCCGACAGCGCCATGGTGCTCACCGGAAAGCAGACCCTGGACTACTCCGGGGGGGTGTCCGCGGAGGACAACTTCGGCATCGGTGGCTACGACCGGATCATGGGCCCCAACGGTCAGGCCCAGTACTGGGCACCCGACCTTTCCGGTGCGGTGAACGTGCTGCTCGCTCACTACGCCCACACCTACCGCGCCCCCGGCGAGCGGTTCCCCCGCCCCGCACCGAGCACCGACCCGGTGGACCGTGACATCTCCGACTTCCCGCACACCGGGCCGGGCTGCGACTTCACCACGGTCGGTGAGGTCTTCGCGGCCAACCCGGAACGTAAGAAGCCGTTCGACATCCGGTCCGTGCTGCGGTCGGTGGCCGACGCCGACCACCCGACCCTGGAGCGGTGGGTCGACATGATCGACGCCGAATCGGTCGTCGTCCTCGACGCCCACCTCGGTGGGCAGCCGATCGCTCTGCTGGGGATCGAGTCCCGCCCACTCCCCCGCCGCGGCAGGCTCCCGGTCGACGGGCCGACGACGTTCACCGCGGGCACGCTGTTCCCGCGCTCGTCGAAGAAGACGGCTCGGGCGATCAACGCGGCCAGCGGCAACCGGCCGCTGGTGATCCTCGCGAACCTGTCGGGTTTCGACGGCTCCCCGGAGTCGTTGCGCCAGCTCCAACTGGAGTACGGCGCGGAGATCGGCCGGGCCGTGGTCAACTTCGACGGGCCGATCGTGTTCTGCGTCGTGTCCCGGTACCACGGCGGCGCGTTCGTCGTGTTCTCCGGGACGCTGCACGACAACATGGAGGTCGCCGCCATCGAGGGCTCTTACGCCTCTGTCATCGGCGGGGCGCCCGCCGCCGCGGTCGTGTTCGCCGGCGAGGTCAACAAGCGCACCGCCCACGACCCTCGGATCACCGAGCTGGAGGCGCGCATCGCCGACGCACGGCAGGCCGGATCCGAACCCGAGGCGGCGCGGCTCACCGCCGAGCTCGCAACGCTGCGCCCGGGCGTCCGCTCGGAGAAACTGGGGCAGGTGGCCGAGGAGTTCGACACCGCGCACAGCGTGCAGCGGGCGCACCTGGTCGGCTCGGTGGACCGCATCGTGCCCGCGGTCGCGCTGCGCCCCTACCTCTCCGCCGCCGTACAGCGCGGGATGGACAAAGCGGGCCCCCATCGCTGACAGTCAGGGGTGGCGGGAGCAGACGCCCTTCGAGGACAGGATGCGTTCGACGGCCGTGTCGTTCGCCGTCGGGTCGAGGCGGCCGGCCACAAGGGCCTCGTGGATGCGGTCGAGCACCGGGGCGACCCGCCCGCCCGCGGACCCGCCGCCCGAGGACCACAGCGCCATGTCCGCGCCGGCGGCCAACGCCCGCTCGACCGCCTCGGGCAGCTCGAAAATGCCGGTCACAGCCTTCATCGCACCGAGGTCGTCGGTGAGGACGAGACCGTCGAAGCCGTAGTCCCCGCGCAGCAGCGCGTACACGGCCGGGGTGAGCGAGCTGGGCAGGTCGTCGGTGAGGCCGGGGACGTCGAGGTGCCCGACCATCACCCCGGTGCGCCCCTTTCCGTCGAGAGTCGGGGCGAGCGGGCCGTCCGGGCCGAGCAGTGCCCGGTAGGGCTCCAGATCGTCGTTGCGCAACTCGTCGAGCGGCGGGGTGCGGACGCGGCCCCGGTGCGAGTCGCCGGCGGCGCGACCGTGCCCGGGGAAGTGCTTGAGCACGGTGAAGATCCCGGATTCGCGCTGGCCCAGCGCGAAAGCCCCCGCGTACGCGACGACATCGTCGGGATCCGCTCCGAACGAGCGGTCCCCGATCACCGATCCCGCAGGCTGGTTCCCGACGTCGACGGTCGGCGCGAGGTTCATCGTGACGCCCCGGGCGAGGAGTGCGCGGCCCCGGTCGCGGCCCAGCCTGCGGACCTGCAGCGGCGTCATCCTGGCGACCATCGCACGGGCGCTGGGCAGCTGGCCGTCGAGCTCGTCGACGCGCTGGACCCGGCCGCCCTCGTCGTCGACGGCCGCAGCGAGCGGGATCCGGCTGACGACCTGCACCCCGCGCAGCGCCTGGTCCCGCAGCAACTCGGTGGCGTTGCCGCCGAGGAACACCCCGCCCACCTGAGTGGTGCGCACGGTCTCCGTGGTGCCGAGCGGATCGGCGGCGTCGACGCCGATCATGAGACGCTGGGCCAGCCGCGCCCGGGGCGTCATCGCGGCGACGACCGCGGTGCAGCCGGGCAGCCGGTCAGGTCCCAGC
>JBKJPD010000507.1:0-2788 GCA_046595345.1 Pseudonocardia sp. | reverse complement strand
TACCAGATCACTGTTGGTGAGGGAGGCCGTCCACCCGATGGGGGTGGACGGCCTCCGTCGTGGAAGGGCGGGTGCCAGTACGGTCCCCTGACCCGAGGCGCACCGCGCGTCCCGTGCGCGGGAGGGCCCGATGACGTTGCGTAAGTGGATCTGCATGATCGCTGTGACACCGCTGCTACTGACCGGCTGTGGCGGAGCCAAAGAGACGGACCCGGTCGCATGGGCCGGCAACGTCTGCAGCGCGCTCACCGGGTTCGCGACGACCGTCTCCACCCCGCCCAACATCGACGAGGCCGATCCCGAGGCCGTGAAGTCCGGGCTGGGCACCTACTTCACCACCACCGCAGCCGCACTCCAGGAGGCGATCCGCGGTCTGAAGGCGGCCGGGCCCGCTCCGGTGAAGGGCGGCGACGAGTACGTCAGCCGGCTCACCGACACCCTCACCACGGTCGAGACGACTTTCACCGACGCCGCCGGCCGGCTCAAACAGATCGACACCTCCAGCCGCGAGTCGATGGCCGCGGCGCTCCCTGCGGTGCTTGCTCCCTTGCAGGAGTTGGGCAACCTCGCCGATCCGGCCGCGGGTCTCGAGGCGGTCGACGAACTGCGTGTGGCAGCCGAGAAGGCGCCCTCCTGCCAGAAGTTGCGCACCGGCTGATGCCGGGACGCGGCCCGAGCACCCTCCGATCCCCGCTGGTCGTCGTCGTGCTCGCGACGCTGTCGCTCGCCACGGGCTGCACCACCACCGTGGCGGGCGTAGCAGCCCCGCTGAGCGGCGCAGCCCCCTCGGCAGGCCCATCCGCGCGGCCCTCGCGTCCAGCGAACCCCTCGCGTCCAGCGAACCCCGCGCGCCCAGCCAACGATGCCGTGGCCTGGACCGATGGCGTCTGCGGCGCGCTGCTGCCGCTCGCCACCGCGCTGACCACACCGCCGAAGATCGACCCGGCGAACCCCGGGGCCATCGGTCAGAACCTCGACGACTTCTTCGGCGCCGGCGTGACCGCGCTCGACACCACCCTTGCCGGGTTGGCCGCCACGGGGCCTTCGCCCGTCGCCGGCGGCGACGAGATCGTCACCGGCCTGACGGGAACGCTCACGGCCGTCCGCCGGTCGTTCTCCGAAGCGAAGGCCCGGCTCGACGCGATCGACCCGACGAAACCCTCGGAGCTCGTCACCGTGCTCCCGGCCGTCCTCAAGCCGTTGGAGGCCTTTGCCGACCTCAGGGACCCGACGGCCGGACTCCGGCAGAACTCGGAGCTCAACCGCGCCGCCGAGCAGGCCCCCAACTGCCGCACGCTGCCTGGATGACACCCCTTGCCCCGCGGGTATCCGGCGCGTCGATGACGCACTGATCGAACGTGTGTTCTACGGTGCACTCCGTGTCGCAGCTCTCGCTGTTCTCCGCCGATGCGCGCCCGTCCCGGGTGGGTGACCTCGCCGGGCTGCTGTGCGGGCCCGGGCAGATCGTCCGCTTCGGGGTAGGTGACCAGGCGCGGCTCTCGGTCGTGCTGCCCGAGCCCGGGCGGGCGCAGGCGGTGGCCGCGGCCTGTGCCGTCACCGGCATCACGGTCGACGCGGTCACCACCGAGAGCGGCGCCACAGCGCTGCGCACCGCGTTCCGCTGCGATCTGGTCGCGCTGGCCCTGGAGTGGACGGGTGGTGCGGCGAAGTCGGTTCCTGCGCATTTCCAGCTGGACGGCCCCGTGCTGCGGTTGTGGGCGTTGTCGGCCGGCTGGCCCGACGAGCGCGGCGGTTACCTGCTCGCACTCGACCCGCACGCTCCACAGACCCATCAACCGCTGATCGCCGCGGCCACCCGCGCCGGCATCGCACCGGCACGCGTCGGGCGGGGAACGGCCCTGCGGATCAGTGGTACGCGCCGGGTCCAGCGGCTCGTCGAGCTGGTGGGACCGTTGCCTCCGCGGGCCGCCACGGCGGATTGGCCCCGGTATTGGGGCCGAGCCGCGTCTTGACAGCGATGGTTACGCTACGCACCGCGCCCGACACTCTGACGACAGCCGCGCCGCGGGGCGTGACGAAGGCGACACAGCGAGTGGGTGTGCAAACGTGAGGTTCCGGCGACGCCGGGACAGGGCACACGCATACTCGGGAGATCCGGGTACCCGCGCAACTGGCGCGGCGGCCCCCAGAACGGCCGGTGGAACCTGTGCGCACGGCCGTAGACGATGGAGTAGGACCAGGTGGCAACCGGAACGACGAGCTCGACGCCCACAGCCCCATCTGGCGCGGCCAGCAACGGCACGGGCGCCCGCAAGGGCGCCGGGGGCCGGAGCACCGCCACGCCCGCTGCCGCCGCTACCGCGGGCCCGATGCGCCGGCTGGTGATCGTCGAGTCCGCCACCAAGGCGAAGAAGATCCAGGCGTACCTCGGCAAGGACTACGTGGTGGAGGCCTCCGTCGGCCATATCCGCGACCTGCCCCGCGGCGCGGCCGACGTCCCGGCGAAGTACAAGGGCGAGTCGTGGGCCCGTCTGGGCGTCGACGTCGACCACGGGTTCGCCCCGCTCTACGTCGTCACGCCGGAGAAGAAGGGCAAGGTCTCCGAACTCAAGGACGCCCTCAAGACCGTCGACGAACTGCTGCTCGCGACGGACCACGACCGCGAGGGCGAGGCCATCGCCTGGCACCTGCTCGACACGCTCAAGCCCAAGGTGCCGGTGCGCCGGATGGTGTTCCACGAGATCACCGAGTCCGCCATCCTCGCCGCCGTGCAGAACCTGCGCGATCTCGACCAGGACATGGTCGACGCCCAGGAGACCCGCCGCAT
>JBKJPD010000280.1:0-10212 GCA_046595345.1 Pseudonocardia sp. | reverse complement strand
GCCGCGGATCCGATCTTGCGCCCGACCCGGGTCCGGTAGACCGCGACGAGCTCGTTGCCGACGAACCCGATCAGCCCGGCGGCGATCAGTATCCCGATGTTGGTGATCGGTTGCGGGTCCAGCAGTCGCCGGACCGACTCGTACCCGGCCACCACCGCCGACAGCGCGATCATGAACACGATGAACACCCCGGCCAGGTCCTCGGCGCGGCCGTACCCATAGGTATAGCGCCGCGTCGCCGCCCGGCGCCCCAGCACGAACGCGATCCACAGCGGCACCGCGGTCAACGCGTCGGAGAAGTTGTGGATCGTGTCGGCCAGCAGCGCCACCGACCCCGTCACCACCACCACCACCGCTTGGAAGAGCGCGGTGACCAGCAGCGCGACCAGGCTGATCTTCAACGCCCGGATGCCCTCCGCGCTGGCCTCAAGGGCAGAGTCCACCGAGTCCGCGGCGTCGTGGCTGTGCGGGCGGAAGATCGACAGAATCCACCCCTTCACACCACCCGCGTCACTGTGCCCGTGCCCGTGCCCGGAGCTCGGCACCTCGGGATGAGCGGCGGCGGACACTTCGGGGCCTGCGGCCCGGACGGTCCCGGCGCCCGCACCGGGGCTGCTGTGGTCATGGCCGGATCGGTGGCTGTGACCAGAATCGAGGCTGTGACCAGAATCGAGGCCGCGACCAGTATCGGGGCCGCGCTCGGCGGGATCGGGGGAAGCCATCAGATGTCGGTCCCAGCTCATGTCGTCGGTGCAGGCGTGCGTCGGTGCGGACAGCGCGGCGCGCGGACGACTCGATCCCCCGTCGCCCCGCCCTTCCACAAAGACGGTTCGACTGCCACTATACGTGCTCATGTACGCGCGCGACGATCCTGCAGGTGCCGGACGGTGGCAACGGATACCCGATCCCGACCACGTGGACGCCGCGGCGGTGGCGTTCCGGATGCTGGCCGACCCGACTCGGCTGCGAATGCTGTGGCTGCTGTGCGGCGGCGAGAGCGATGTGACGACGCTGGCCGAGCGGGTCGGGATGGCCAGGCCCGCGGTGTCACAGCACCTGGGCAAGCTGCGGTTGGCCGGGCTCGTCACGTCCCGTCGCGATGGCAGGCGCGTGGTGTATCGGGCCAGGGGTGGGCATGTTCGCCGACTGCTCGGCGAGGCGATCGACGCAGCCGCTCATCACGTGGCCGGGACACCCGAGCATCCCTGACCCGGCACTGTCGCCCACGCGACCATCCGGTGTGAACCACCTCGACACCGGGAGACCGACACCACGGTGTGAGCCGATCAGGCTCGGGCAGGGTCCAGCAGGCGCCCGTCGGCCTCCCACGCCCTCATACCCCCGCGAAGTTCGACGATGTCGAAGTAGCCCAGCCCGGCGAGCGTGTCGCCGGCGATCGCGCTCATCCCCCCGGTCATGCAGTAGATGGCCAGCGGCGCGGCGTGGTCCGAGGGCAACTCGGCGGCGCGCGCCCGGAGCTGGTCGAACGGGACCGTCATGTTCGTGCCCCGGATCGACCCCTCGTCGGGCGTGTGCACGTTGATGAGGATGCGTGTGCCGGCCTCCGCGGCGAACTGCGCGGGCGCGGCCTGGCGCACTGCCTCCGACCCAGCCGACGCGGAACATCCGGATGAGACGAGCAGCGCGGCGAGGACGGCGCACAAGACGAACGGACGACCCATGTCGATCAGGCTACGCATTCACCGTGGGCCGACGACGTCGCACCACCACGGTGCAGGCAGCCCGCCGCAGGGCCGGTACCAGGACGCCGAGCGCCGGCGGCGGCGATCCGAACCCCGGCCCGCGGGGTCGGGCTCCCGGGAGGGCCGCTAGCCTCAGGTCGACCGGCCCGTCGAGATGGGGATGCCGATGATGTCCGAGGCGACCCGTGTTCCCGGCGGTGGCGCCACCGTGGTGGCCGGCACATGGACCGCGGCCGGAGCGGTGCACGCGGTGCTCGCGTTCGGCGCCACCGGCGCCGCCACCGCCTTCGGAGCCGCCCTGGCTGCGGCTGCCGCCGTCGGCGTGGTGGCGTTGCTCGTCACCGGCCGGCCCGCCCTGCTCCTCGCCGCCGCGGGCGCAGGCACGATCGGCGTGGCAGGCTTCCTGATACCGCTGGTCGCGGCGCTGCTCGGGTTCGGCGCTGCGGTCGCGGACCCCATCGATCCGTGGGGTATCGGCGGGCACCTGCTCGACGCGCTGACCGTCCGTCTCGCGGTGTTCACCATGCGCCGGATGGTCCGGGTTCAGCGCTGACCTGCCCCGCCTGCCTCTGCTCTCCTGTACGCGGGTCAGCGGTAGCAGCGCGAGTCAGTGATAACAACGCGAGTCAGCGATAGCAGTAGGAGTCCGAGGAAGCGTCCCCGCCCTGGAGCCTGATCTGGTGCACCCGCAGGCCCCGGAAGTCGTCCCCGTGGGGGAAGAAGCTCTCGTCGATGCTCAGGCCACCGTCCGGGTCGGCGTCGAGCTTGACCATCCAGGCCCCGACGCCTTCGGGGTAGAACTGGTCGTCCCAGGCCCCGTAGAGCGAGTTGGTGAAGTACACGCGGCGGCCGTCGCGACTGACCTCGACCATCTGCGGCGCGCCGGACAGCGGCATGTCGGGCCTGGCCGGGTGCGGGGTGCGGGGTGCGGTCGACGATGCCGCCCAGGCGCACGGAGCCGACCTGCACGGGATGCGCGGGGTCGGTGACGTCGTACTGCTTCATCTCCCCGGTGCCCCAGCACGCGACGTAGAGGAATTTGTCGTCGACCGACAGGTCGATGTCGGTGATGATCGGCGGCACCGCCCCGAACGGCTTGAGTGCGGGCGGCAGCAGTTCCGGGTCGGCGGGCTCGGCCGGGATGGTGATGACCTTCTCGGCCTTCCACTCGGCGCCGTCGTGGAACCAGCGCCAGATCGAGCCGGACAGGTCATCGGTGGAGATCACCACTCCGACGAACCCCCAGGTGGCGTCAGGGTCGTGGGAGGGGCGGACCTCGAGTGCCATCTGGTGCTGCGCACCCAGATCGACCCGCTGCACATGGCGGCCCTCCGAGAGGTCCCAGAAGTGGATGGCGTGGCCGTACTTCTGCCCGAGCAGCAGTTCCGGGACGATACCGTTCTCGATCATCGACGGGCTGCCCCACTCGCTGGAGATCAGCACGTTCTGATTCAGGTGCCACCAGGCGTCGTAGGCGAAGTGCCGCGGACCGCGGTCGGTCTCCCAGGCGCGGACGACCTCGAAGGTGTTGTGGTCCAGAAGGGCGATCCCGCCCGGGCCGTCGTCGTTGCCCTCCGGTCCGCCCAGACACGTCAGGAACACCCCGTCCGGCCCCCAGTGCAGGGTGTGCGGACGGGAGTAGCCGGCCTTCTCCGACAGGGTCTTGCCGTCGATCGTCTTGACCAGGGTCGGGTTGCGGGGGTCCGGCCCGACATCGAGGACGTAGATGTTCGACGAGCGCAGCCCCGGCACCAGCAGGTAGGCGCCGGGCCAACCCGGCCATGTCGTGACCCTCGTGCTTGAGGGCACTCGAGCAGGCGTTCCAGCCGAAGTGGTGCAACTCGTCGCCCAGCGCCGGGACATCGGTCCAACCCACCACCTTTCCGTAGCTCTGCGAACTCGGGTTCACATCGACGACGGTCATCGCGTCGTTCTTCTCGGCCGCGCGATCGAAGGCGACGACGTAGGCCAGCTCCTCACGCGGAGCGGCGGCGGCATCAGCGGCGGTGCGGTAGAACGTCGGGTCCATGGTGGGCCGGCTCACGGAGTGCTCCTCCGGGCGTGGGCGGGTCGCGTCGTCGGGTCAGGACGGCGGGGCGAAGAACTCCAGGGCGATGTTATCCGGGTCGCGCAACGACAGGCCGGAGCCGTAGTGGGCCGAGACGATGCCACCGTGGGTGACACCCAACTCGTCGAGCCGGTCGCGCCATTTCTCGAGCTCGGCGAGGTCGGCGCACTGGAACGCGATGTGGTCGAGCCCGGCTCGGCACTCGTCGAACCGTTCACCCGCGGCGGTGGTGGGGTGGGTGTGCAGACCCAGAAGTTGACCACCGTCGAGTGCGTAGACGGTGTGGTGGAACCCGCCGATCTCCTCATCCTCGTCGAGCACGGGTTCGGAGCCGAACAGGGTGGTGTACCACCGGGTGCTGCGTTCGAGGTCGGTCACGGTGATCGCGACGTGGGCCATCCGGGGGAACACGCTCATCTGGAGTCCTTACTGTCGTGGTGGGCCGCACTGTCGTGGTGGGCCGCACTCTCGTGGTGGGCCGCACTCTCGTGGTGGGCCGCACTGTCGTATTGGGTCGCGGCCAGCACCTGGGTCGCGGTGGCGCGGGCGATGTCGGCCGCGCCGGGGTCGTCCTCGACGAGCGCCGTGCTGATCGCGCCCTCCATCAGCTGCACGATCTGACGCGCCACGAACTCCGGCCGCTCGACCCCGCACAGGATCACCAGTTCGGTCACCCAGGCCCGGGTGCGTCGCTTGTGCTCCAGCACCGCCGCCTGCGCCGGATGGGCGGCGTCGGCCAGCTCTACTGTCGCGTTGACGAACGCACAGCCACGGAAGTCCGGGCTGGCGAACCAGTCGCGCAGCGCATCGAAGACCCCCAGCAGCCGCTCCACCGGGTCGGTCCCGGCGAGGCGGCCCTCGATCCACGTGCGGTAGCGCTCGTCGATCCGGTAGAGGCACGCGACGATCAGCTCGTCCTTCGTGCGGAAATGCTTGTACAGGGTCATCTTCGCGACCCCGATCTCCTCGACAAGGCAATCCACCCCGACCGCGCGCAATCCGCGGGCGTAGAAGATCCGGGACGCCTCCTCGACGATCAGGTCACGCTTGGATCCACGCAACCGGGCCGACGCAGGCGAGGCACTCATGTGACGACTCCGAGGGTCGGGCGGTGTCGGCGCCGGACCCCGTTGGGCCCGACGTACCGATCTGTCTACTCGCGTGTGTGCAGTCATGCAACGGGTGCGCAGTAGTCGCCGGTCAGCCGGATCCGGGCCGAGCCCGCGACCGCGCGGCTCCGGCGACGAGCGCCGGCGCGGCCCGGTCGTCGGGGGTCGAAGGTCGCCAGATCCGTTCGATCCGCCCGTCGACGACCAGTGCGTCGCCGCCCATCTGCCGAGTGTCCTCGACGGGCTTGTGCAGCCTCTTCCGCCGCAGTGCGAACATCGCGTAGCGCACGAGCGTGCCCGGCGAGTACACCCGCCACACCGGCGCACGGCCCAGGCCGAGTCGCCCGTAGAGCTGCCGGTCGGTGTCGGAGAGCACCGTCCCGGTCAGGCCGAGGTGAGCGGCGAGCGGGCCGAGTGCGTCGGCCGGGCTGAACCCGACGACGACGAGCGGAACCATGCCTGCGAGCTGCTGCTGCACCTGGACCAGGTGCTCCTGGCAGGGCAGTCAAAAGCGGTGCCGGATCAACGTCAGGACCTGCACGCCGGTCAGGTGTCCCAGGTCGACGGGCTGCCCCGAGGCGACGTCGGTCAATACGATGCCGTCAAGGGCGATGTCGGTCTTCTCGTCACGCATGGGCATCCTCGTTCTCGTTGGTCGCGACAGGGGATGGTGGGGGTTCAGGTGCCGGTAGCACCCGGCACGACGGCGGCGGTAATTGCACATGGATCCGTTCACCCGGCTCCACCGGGACCGCGGGCGCGACGGTCGCGGTGAGCACGGTCCCGCCCGCCGCCTCGACCACCACCGTCCGGTGGGTACCGCGGAACCGCACCTCCCGCACTGTGACGATCACCGTGTTCGGCAGGCTGTCGGAACCGCCCACCCGCAGCGCCTCCGGCCGGACCACGAGTACCCCCGCTCCGTCCGTGGCGGGCATACCGAGCCGCAGCGCACCGAGCGCGCACGCGAACGATGAGCCGGTGACGGTGCCGGGCACCTCGTTGACGGCACCGAAGAACCGGGCCGCTGCCAGCGACGGCGGGTCGGTGTAGAAGCTCGACGCCGTCCCGGCGGCCTCGATCCGGCCGTCGAGCATGAGCGCGACGCCGTCGGCGAGATCCACGGCCTCCTGCTGGTCGTGGGTCACGAACAACATGGTGATCGACAGCTCCCGCTGAACGGCTCGCACCAGCTCCCGCATCCGGTGGCGCAGGTCGGCATCGAGCTGGGAGAACGGCTCGTCGAGCAACAGCACGCGGGGGTCGAGCACCAGGGCCCGAGCCAGGGCCACCCGCTGCTCCTGCCCGCCGGAGAGCTCCCGGACCCGGCGCCCGGCCAGGTCCGGGAGCCCGACGAGATCGAGCATCTCCCCCACCCGGTGCCGCCGGGCCGACCGCGGCACCCCGCGCATCCGCAGCCCGAACGCGACGTTGTCGCCGACGGTGAGGTGACCGAACAGCAGCGGCTTCTGGAACACCATGCCGACCGGCCGACGTTCGGCGGGCAGGTCGAGCACCGAGACCCCATCGATGCCGACGTCACCCGCGCCCGCGCTCAGCAGCCCGGCCACGACCTTGAGCACCGTGGTCTTTCCGCAGCCCGACGGGCCCAGCAGTGCCGTCAGCGTCCCACCGGGCACCCGCAGGTCCACCCCGTCCACGACGGGCACGCCGGGCCGGTAGGCCACCCGCAGGCCGGAGACGGTGAGCTCGCCACCGCTCACCGGCGGCCGGACCCGCCGGCGGCGGGGCCCCCGCCGCGCCGGACGGTCGGCATCGGCGACAGCACGGTCAACCCGGCGTTCTCCGCCGGGTCCAGCGCGCTGTGCTGCGCACAGGCCGGCACCAGGGTCCCCGTCTCGGGGTGGCCCCGTCGGCCGAACATCATCGTGTCGAAGTGCGCCGCGAACGACACGCGGTCCAGCCGGTGGCGCCCATCACGGACGCGGTTGGCGTCACGGGAGTGGTGGCAGGGCGTGTCGGGCAGACCGGCCCACCGGCGCGCCGGCGCTACCGCGAACCCGGGATCGGCCGAGCGGGTCCGCCGCTCCCACCGTCGTACCCGGTGCCGCAGCCGATCGAGCACCCCGTGCCCCCTATCCCTACGCCGGCGTTCGCCGACGCGAAAGGAACCCGGTCCGGCTCCCGGATCTTCCCTCCACCGTCAGCCTCGCGACTCGCAGTAGGACTTGAGGCCCTTCAGGCCGTCCTCGACCGCCGGGCCGAGGGTGCCGGCGATCTCGTCAGGGGTGACCTCGGTGCTGTAGAGGACCAGGCTGGACCCGCCGTGGTCGAGCACGTCGATGGTGGCCAGATGCGATTCGACGGGCACCCCGCCCCCGACGATGCGGTACTGGAACCGGCGTAGCGCGGCGTCGTTGGTGACGATCTCCTCGTCGAGCGGGACACCGCCGTCGAGCTCACAGTGCCGCGTGTCGCCGTCCAACGACGAGGTCGCCACCATCGGGAACCAGGCCGAGATACTGCCGGCGTCGCTCACCACCGACCAGACCTCGTCTGCGGGGCGGTCGATGGTGAGGTGGGTACGCAGGGTTGCCATCAGGTGACTCCTTCTCAACGGGTGGTGATGGTCAGCGGCCGGGCAGGGCTGTCAACTGTGTGGCGACCTCGACCAGGTCCTCGCCGATCACATCGGCGCGGGTGAAGATCTCCGCGTAGTGCTTCTCCAGCCGCCCGGCCCAGCCCGTGGTGAGCCCAGCGGCATGGGCTCCGTGGCAGTCGAAGGCGTGCACCGCCACCAGCGCCACGTCGTCGGCGGGGCGGCCGATCCGGGACAGGGCGTGCTCGTAGACCGCGCGCGGCGGCTTCCACATCCTGACGTCGGCCACGCTGATCACCTGGTCGACGAACCGGTCCAGGCCGCTGCGGTCCAGGAACGCCTCCGTGGCCTCCCGGGCGCCGTTGCTCAGGCACACCACCGATACCCCGGCGTCGGCAAGGACCTGCATGGCCTGCTCCGCATCCGGTTGTGCAGGCAACGTGGCGAAACCGTCCAGCACGTGCTTGACGTCGTCGTCGGTGAGGCGGCCGCCGCCGATCACCCGCAGTGCGGCCTGCGCCACCTCGGGGAAAGGCGCGTAGTCACCGGCCAGCGTCAGCGCCATGCCGTCACGCAACATCCGGTCGAACCATCGCTCCAGGATCGAGGCGGGCAGCCCGATGTCGACGAACCGCGGGCGCAACGGCTCCAGCGAGATCAGGGTCTCGACGACGTCGAAAGCCACGGTGTGCGGGCGATGAACCACGGGGACTCCATTCGGCAGGGACGGATCGGTGTGCGGAACCAGCATCTACCCGGATCCCATCGCAGGGGTGGTACGGGTGGGGAACCCCCGGACAGCGACCGCGAACCGGGAACTGTCAGCGAGGTGACACGATCCGGGGCGCAGGCCGGGGCGAACTCCGGCTCTCCAGCGTTGCCCAGCGCCTCGCCTCCAGCCACGAGCGGCTCGTCGCCCTGCTCGGCCGCCGACTACCGGCCCAGCTCGCCGGTCTGCTGCTCGACGAGGCCGAGACCGACGCAGGCGGCCGGGTGGTGCGGTTGCCAGGGCGCACCCTGGCCGCGATGCTCGACGCCGCCCGACCGCGCGGCACCGCAGCGGATCCGGTCGGTCTGACCGACCACCTCTGGGATGCCGCGGGGCCGGGCGGGGTCCCGACGAGTGTGCCCGGATGACCACCGACACCGATCCACCGCAGCGAGCGGCGATCGGGCGACCCATCTGCGTTGCTTATCCGAGGTGATGAAACGGCGACCGAACGACTAGCGTGAAACACGTCAGTACCGTCTGGAACAGGAGGATCGACGATGCGCCGCCGCCCCCGTCACGTCAGGATCACCGAACCGCTCGTCCGCGAGAACGGGGTGCTGCGCCCCGCGAGCTGGGACGAAGCGCTCGACCGCGCTGCTGCGGGCTTCAGGGGCGTCTCGGCCGACGCGTTCGGCATGTTCAGCTGTTCCAAGGCCACCAACGAGATGAACTACACCGCGCAGAAGTTCGCGCGGGTGGTCATGGGCAGCAACAACGTCGACTCCTGCAACCGCACTTGACACGCTCCCTCCGTCGTCGGTCTGACGACAGTGTTCGGGGCAGGCGGGGGCACCTCCGCCTACGTCGAGGCGGAACACGCCGACCTGTTGATCCTGTGGGGCTCCAACGCGCGTGAGACCCACCCGATCTTCTTCCACCACGTGCTTCAGGGGCTCAAGAACGGCACCCGCATGTACTCGGTGGACCCGCGCCGCACGTCCACCGCGCAGTGGGCCGACGGCTGGCTCGGTCTCGACGTGGGCACCGACATCGCGCTGGCCAACGCCATCGGACGCGAGATCATCCACGCGGGTCTGGTCAACGAGGCGTTCGTCGACCGTTCCACCATCGGCTTCCTCGACTACAAGGCCGGCGTCGAGCCGTACACGCTCGAGCGCGCCGAGGAGATCACCCAGGTCCCGGCAGCGCTGATCAAGGAACTGGCGCATGCCTACGCCCGCGCTGATCGCGCCCAGATCTGCTGGACGCTCGGCATCACCGAGCATCACAATGCCGCCGACTACGTGTTCGCACTGATCAACCTGTCACTGCTCACCGGGCACGTAGGCCGCTACGGTTCCGGGCTCGTCCCGCTGCGAGGGCAGAACAACGTGCAGGGCGGCGGCGACATGGGTTCGATCCCGGCGAAGCTGCCCGGCGGCTACGACCCGGCCGACGACGTCGCGCGGGCCCGCTTCGAGAAGGTCTGGGGCGCCCCCGTCCCGACGAAGGTCGGAATGCACCTGTCGCAGATGTTCGAGGCGATGGAGACCGGCCAGCTACGGGCGCTGTACTGCATCGGGGAGAACCCGGCCGAGTCCGAGGCCAACGCCACGCACGCCCGGCACATGCTGGAGGGCCTCGACCATCTTGTGGTGCAGGACATCTTCCGCACCGCAACCGCCGACATGGCCGACGTCGTGCTGCCCGCGGCGGCCGACTGGTGCGAGTACGAGGGCACCGTCACCAACTCCGAACGGCGGGTGCAGCGCATCCGCAAGGCCATCGATCCACCCGGGCAGGCGCGGCCGGACACCCACATCATCTGCGCGATCGCCGACCGGCTCGGGCAGAACTGGGGCACTCCCACGGCCGAGGAGGTGTGGGACGAGCTGCGCTCGCTCTCACTGAACTGGCACCACGGCATGTCGTATCAGCGACTGGAGGAGCTCGGCGGCATCCAGTGGCCGTGCCCGACGCTGGAGCATCCCGGCACCCCACTCATGCACGCCCGGTTGTGGGAGGCCGACCCGGCCGACCGCGGCCTGCCCGCGCCGTTC
>JBKJPD010000268.1:0-9789 GCA_046595345.1 Pseudonocardia sp. | reverse complement strand
GCCAGCCCGGCCAGCCCGTCGGCGTAGCCCTGCCCGATGGCCCGGACCCGCCAGCCGTCGCGCCGATAGACCTCCGCCAGCAGCAGGAGCGTCTCCGATCCGAGGACGGGCGTGCTGAGCCGGGCGAAGGTCCGCCCGGAGCCGTCGGCCAACGCCGCGGCCCGCAGTACGCCGAACCCGCCTCCGACCTGCTCAGGCGTCGCGACGACCACCACCCGCGCGGCGCCGCGCCGCAGCCGGGACGGGGTGACCGTCAAGCTGTCGGGGCGCAGCTGCACGCCCGGGGCGGACGGGGCGTTGTAGAACACCATGTCGGCGTCGCCGGAGACCATTCCCCCGTCGCCCACGACCAGCGCGGACAGGTCGAAGGGGCCGTCGAGCTGGAACCGGACGTCGTCGTCGAGCAGAGCGAGGTTCGCGCCCGGGGCGAGTTCGGTGACCACCACTGTCCAACTCGCCGGTACGCAGGGGGGTTCCCCGCCGATGGCGTCGCATCGAGATCGTGGGAGGCGTTCCCGGTCTCGTAGTCTCGTCGAGCAGGCGCACGTCGAGGAGGAATCTCATGGCGGGGTTGGAACGGTTCCGGATGTTGATCGGCGGCAGGGCCGTCGACGCGCTGTCGGGGCGTACTTTCGAGACGCAGAACCCCTACACCGGGCAGTCGTGGGCCGTGGTGCCCGACGGCGGTCCGGACGATGTCGACGCCGCGGTGGCGGCGGCCCGGGCGGCGCTGGACGGGGAGTGGGGCGGGTTCACCGGGTTCGCAAGGGCGGGCCTGCTGCACCGGCTCGGCGACCTGGTCACGGTGAACGCGGAACGGCTGGCGCGCCTGGAGGTCAAGGACACCGGCAAGCTCTACCGGGAGATGATCGGACAGCTCACCGGCCTGGGTTCCTGGTTCCACTACTTCGCCGGCTACGCAGACAAGATCGAGGGCCGCCAGATCCCGGCTCCCAACCCCAACTTCCTCGTCTACACGCGGCGCGAGCCCATCGGCGTGGTTGCGGCGATCACGCCGTGGAACTCGCCGCTGATGCTCATGACCTGGAAACTCGCGCCCGCGCTGGCGGCGGGGTGCACCATCGTGATCAAGCCGTCGGAGCACTCACCTGCGTCCACGCTGGGCTTCGCGGAGCTGATCGAACAGGCGGGGTTCCCGGCAGGTGTCGTCAACGTCGTCACCGGGCTCTCGCGGGAGACGGGCGCGGCGCTGGCCGGGCACCCGGGCGTCGACAAGGTGGCGTTCACCGGGTCGACCGCGACGGGACGCGCGGTCGCGCACGCCGCGGCGGAGAACCTCAACAAGGTCACGCTGGAGCTGGGCGGGAAGTCCCCGCAGATCGTGTTCCCCGACGCCGATCTGCAGGCCGCCGCGAACGGGCTGGTGGCGGGCGTGTTCGCGGCGACCGGGCAGACCTGCATGGCGGGCTCCCGGCTGATCGTCCACGCCTCGGTGCACGACGAGTTGGTGGGCCTCGTCGCGGAGCGGGCGTCGAAGATCACCCTGGGCGACCCGTTCGACCCCGAGACCGAGATGGGCCCGGTCGCCAACGGCCCGCAGTACGAGAAGGTGCTGGGCTACCTGAAGACCGCGCAGGCCGAGGGTGCGACCGTGGCCTACGGCGGGGCGGCCGACGATCGGCTGGGCGGCTACTTCGTGAAACCCACCGTCCTCACCGGTGTCACACCGGACTCGACGATCGTGCGCGAGGAGGTGTTCGGCCCGGTGCTCTGCGCGTACACGTTCACCGAGGAGGACGAGGCGCTCAAGCTCGCCAACGACACCCCCTACGGTCTCGCCGGGGCGGTCTGGACGAAGGACGTGCACCGCGCCCACCGCGTCGCGGCGAAGCTCCGCGCCGGCACGGTGTGGATCAACGCCTACCGGGTGGTGTCGCCGAGCGTGCCGTTCGGTGGCGTCGGCGCCAGCGGTCTGGGCCGCGAGAACGGCGCGGCCGCGATCGATGAGTACCTGGAGAACAAGTCCGTGTGGGTGGAGCTCACCGGTGGCACCCGAGACCCGTTCACGCTGGGCTGAGCGCGTCACGAGTGCTACCGCGTCGGTCCACAGCGCCGTCACAGCGAGCGACCGGCATAGTGAGTTCAATGACCGGTGGTGCAACGCTGGACGATCCCGGAACGAGCATGGAACTGACCGTGCCGGTGATGGTGCCGATCCGAGTGGGCCAGGTCGAGGCCCGTGGCCCGATCGACGGGATCGAGGTTGCGCAGGTGTTCGGCACGGCTCAGCTACTGGTAACCGTGGACGGGGTGCCCGCCGGCCAGGTCACGGTGGCACTGGCGGGTGGCACGGCCACCGTCGAGGACATCCGGTCTGCGATCCGCGACCAGCTCGGCTCGGACGTGCCTGCGGCCGCCGCCCCGTTGGCGACGGTCACGCGGCCGATCACGGTGGTGGTCGCCACCCGTAACCGCCCGGACAGCCTCGCCCGCTGCGTGCGGAGTGTGCTGCGCAGCGCGCATCCGGCTGTGACGGTGCTGGTGGTGGACAACGATCCGTCCGACGACCGGTCCGCCGCCGTGGTCCGCGACCTGGCGGACGTGCGCGTCACCTACATCCGCGAGGACCGCCGTGGCACGTCGAACGGGCGCAATCGCGGGCTCGACGAGGCGCTGCTGGCGGGGGCGGACTTGGTTGCGTTCACCGACGACGACGTCGAGGTGGACCCCGGTTGGGCGGGCCAGATGGCCGCGGCGCTGGCCGAGCCCGGGGTGGCGTGCGTGTGCGGCCCGGTGTTCGGTGCCCGGCTGGACACGTCGGCCCAGGTCACCGCGGACCGGGCCCTCGGCTGGCGCAAGGGATACGCGCGCCGCCGGTTCTCCCTTGCGCAGCCGCCACCGGACTCCGCGGTGTTCCCATTCTCCCCCGGCATGTTCGGGGTTGGCGCCAACACTGCCGTGAACGCCGCCGTGGCCCGCGAACTCGGCGGTTTCGACCCCGCGCTCGGGCCGGGCACGGCGACCCATGGAGGCGAGGACTGCGAGTTCATGATCCGTCTGGTACTCGCCGGGCACACGCTGGCCTACGAGCCGTCGGCCTACGTGTGGCACCACCACCGGCCCACGATCGACGAGCTCGCCGTGCAGATGGCGGGCTACGCCCTCGGCCTGGGTGGCTTCGTCGGGAAGATTCTCCTGGACCCCATCGGCCGGTCCGCCGCCCTGCGCCGGACTCCGGCCGCGCTGCGGCAGCTGTGGCGGATCCGCACGCTGGGGTCCGCAGCCGCCGTGCCGGGTTCGCCGCGGACCAGCACGTTGCACGCGCTGGTCGCGGGGCCGGTTGCCTACGTGCGCGCTCGGCGGCAGGTCCGCCGGGCCGGTGGATCCGTTCCGCCGTTGACCTGACGCCCGCGACGCGTCACGGGTGTGACGACGTTCTGCCCTACCCGACACCGCTCGCGGTCAGGGTCGGGGTGCGCAGGTCGGCCGCGGGGAAGGGTGGGCGCTCGTCGAGCCGTAGCGACAGCTTCCCGGCCGCCCGCCAGGCCCGCGCGGTGAGGTCGCGATCGGCGTCGGTGACGAGGTTGCCCATCACACGTAGCGCCACCGTCATCAGGGCGTGCGACCGCATCCCCACCGGCCCGGCCAGCGGCAGCAGGCGCGGGTTGGTGATCAGCCCGGCGAGGCGGCGGGCGATGGAGAACGCCTGCCCGTAATGGGCACGGAGGGTGGCGGGCCAGGCGACGCTGAGATCGCGTTCGGAGACCATCAGATCGGCCACCAGGCGGCCGGTCTCGAGGCCGTAGTCGATGCCCTCACCATTGAGCGGGTTGACGCAGCCCGCGGCGTCGCCGATCAGTGCCCAGTTGGCGCCCGCCACACCGGACACCGCGCCACCCATCGGCAGCAGCGCCGACGAGTAGGCGCGCACCGGGCCGTCGAGCTGCCAGTCCTCGCGGCGGGCTTCGGCGTAGAGGTCCATGAGGCCGCGCAGCCGGATGTGGGCGGGGCGCTTCGCGGTGGCCAGCGTGCCGACACCGATGTTCACCTCACCGTCGGACAGCGGGAACACCCAGCCGTATCCGGCGAGCACCTTGTCGTCCTCGCCGCGCAACTCCAGGTGTGAGGAGATCCACTCGTCGTCGCTGCGGCCCGATTTGATGTAGGCCCGAGCGGCGACGCCGAATGCGGTGTCCCGGTGCCACTCCCGGCCCAGTACGCGGCCCAGCGTGGAGCGCGCCCCATCCGCGACGACCAGCCGGGCGCAGCGAACGGTGTGCCGGGCGCCGCCGTGCTCGAACACCACACCGGCGATGCGATCGCCATGGCGCACGACGTCGATGGCCTTCGCCCCCTCGAACGGGACGGCGCCCGCCGCCAGCGCCACCTCGCGGATGCGCGCGTCGAGTTCGAGGCGGGGGACGGCGCCACCGTGGTCGGGCAGCGAGCCGCCCGGCCACGGGAGCATCAGTTCCTGGCCGAACCCGGCCGCCCGCAACCCGCGGTTCGTGCCGTGCGAGCGCACCCATTCGCCCAGCCCCAGCCGGTCGAGCTCCGCGATCGCGCGGGGCGTCAGTCCGTCGCCGCAGGGCTTGTCGCGTGGGAACGTGGCGGAGTCGGCGAGCACGACGTCCAGCCCGGCACGCGCTGCCCACGCCGCGGCGGCCGAACCCGCCGGTCCGGCACCCACGATGAGGACGTCGGTCGTCGCGGGAATCGTGGCTGACGGCATGACCCCATTATCGCGGGTGGTCGGGCCGGCTGCGCGGCGGACGTGATTCGCTGCTCCCGCGTCGGTGCTGATCTACGCCGAGCGGGGCTCGTCGAGTGGCCGCCCGTTGCCTGCATCGCCGAGCCCGCGCAACCAGATCCCGTTCTTGGTCGATACCCAGCCCAGTTCACGCGGGTCCACACACTTCCCGCGGGACCGGTGTCCGTCCCAGAGTTCGGCGTCGTCGAACACATACCCGCAGCCGCTGGTGCGCTTGCAGCAGTGGGCCCGCTCGACGCCCACCCACGAGGAGCCGCAGCACGACATCTTGGGCAACTGCACGAGCAGACTGTACGGGTCGGGGTGAACGGTATCGGTCGCATCCCGCCGGTGTGCCAATTCCCTGGTGGGGATGCCGAACGAGGTAGGCCGGCCCTGACCAGATCTGCCGCTACAGCAGTGCCGCCATGTCGGGGAATCCGGAGAACTTTCGCCGCGGCCGGCGCCGACGGGTTGCCTGGGCGGGATCAGTGGCGCCTCCGTCGCGCGCGAGGTCGAACATCCGGTGCGCGAACTCCATCGCCTTCTCGTCCAACTCCACGGAACCGACTCTCACGGCGGGTTTTCCTGCCAGCGCGGTCGATTGCTACGCAAACTCACGCTGATAACGAGAGCTCAGGCCAGACCCCGAGAGGTCAACCACCACGACAATGGATACGGCCGACCTTCTGCGAGCTGGTCGGCGATGCATGGCCGTCAGCGCGCCGCGAGCTCGGTCGGCAGTCCGGGACCGAACGGGCCGATCGTGGTCTCGCCGTCCGCCGCGCCCAACCACGACACTTGACACCTCGAGACCCAGCTCGACGCGGCCCAGGCCCGCAGCCACGCCGCAGCCGACCCCAACCTGATCGACGCCGTGCCGATCACCCGTGTCGAGGTCGACCAGCTCCCCGAACCACTCGCACGAGAACTATTCGAATCACTACGGCTGGCCGCCCGAAGAAACCGGCGACCAAAGTTCGAGTTCCACGCTTGTGGTGCCCCCGGCAGGATTCGAACCTGCGACGCACGGTTTAGGAAACCGATGCTCTATCCCCTGAGCTACGAGGGCATGCGGTGTGCATCCTAGCTGCGTGGCGGGGGTGCACCCGCTCGGCCTGGGTCCCGCTGGCGAGTCGCAGGCCCCGGGCCGGTTCGCGATGTTTCGCGTCGTCCGTGGTTCGCGGCCCCGCTGCAGTACTCGGCCGAGGCCGTGAGGAGATCACGGCCGTCCGCAGCTCTCTGCTGATCTCCGAGCGGTGTCGGGTCTCGGGCGGAGCCCGGCAGGCAGAGGCGATACCGTGATTTGTGTCGGCGGGCACCGGGATACGTGGTGACGTCGGACCGAGGCTTCCGAGGGGCAATTGCCGTCGTAGTTGCGGCGGGAACTTCGATCCCGAAGCCGGCGAGCGCGGTGCTGAGCTGGTCGGCGACGGCGCCATCGGACGTTGTCCAGCTGAAGACGGCGCACACGGGTCCGTCGAAGTCCAGCAGGACGAGCGGCGATCGGGCCAGAATTCCCCGCGCGCACGGAACGCGCGACTCGCGCGCACGGAACGCCCGACTCGCGGGTGTGGGGAGCCCGACTCGCGGGGGATCTAGGCTCGGGCCATGACCGACAAACCCACCGTCGCACTGCTGGGCACCGGGATCATGGGCGCTGGCATGGGCCGCAACATCCTCGCCGCCGGCCTGCCGCTGCGCGTTTGGAACCGCACCCCCGGCAAGGCTCGCACGCTCGCCGACTCCGGAGCCCTCCTCGCCGCCGATCCCGCCGATGCCGTCCGGGGCGCGGACGTGATCGTCACGATGCTCGGCGACGGGCACCACGTGCTCGCCGTGATGGAGCAGGCGCGGGGCGGACTGGTGGCCGGGCAGGTCTGGGCACAGATGACCACTGTCGGCGTGGACCAGGACGACCTCGTCGCGTTGGCCGGGACGCATGGGCTCCGGTTCGTCGACGCCCCGGTCGTCGGCACCCGCCAGCCTGCCGAGGCGGGTCAGCTGCTGGTGCTGGCCGCCGGTGAGGTCGACGCGCGGGAGGGCCTGCAGCCGGTCTTCGACGCGGTCGGCCGCGCGACCCGCTGGGTCGCCGACGAGTCCACGGGCCTCGCCGCGAGCCGGCTCAAGCTCGTCATCAACAGCTGGGTTCTCGCCGTGACGGCCGGTGCCGCCGAGGCGATCGCGCTGGCCCGCGGCCTCGGCGTCGACCCGCAGGCGTTCCTCGACGCCGTCGGCGGCGGCCCGCTCGATCTGCCCTACCTGCAGGCCAAGGCCGCGGCGATCCTGGCCGAGGACTGGACGCCGAACTTCTCCGTGGCCAACGCGGCCAAGGACGCCGACCTGGTCGTGGCGGCAGGGAAGGGGGCGGGCGTCAGGCTGGACGTCGCGGCCGCAGGATCGGCGCGCTTCCACCGGGCGGCCGACCTCGGTCACGCCGAGGACGACATGGCGGCGAACTACCTCGCGAGCTTCACGTAGGCCTTCTTCACCGGGGCCACACAGCGGCCTCTCAGGTGTGTCTCAGACGCGGCGTCCACACTTGTGGCCATGCGCATCCTCGTGGTCGACGACGATCGGGCCGTGCGGGACTCGCTGCGTAGGTCGCTGGCGTTCAACGGCTACCAGGTCGAGCTCGCGGTCGACGGGCAGGCCGCCCTCGACGCGGTGCTGGCGCAGCGCCCGGACGCGATGGTGCTCGACGTCATGATGCCGCGTCTGGACGGCCTGGAGGTGTGTCGGCGGCTCCGCAGTGGGGGTGACGACCTGCCGATCCTGGTCCTCACCGCCCGCGACGCCGTGTCCGACCGGGTCGCGGGCCTGGACGCGGGCGCCGACGACTACCTACCCAAGCCGTTCGCGCTGGAGGAGCTGCTCGCCCGGTTGCGGGCGCTCCTGCGCCGCCGGACGCCGGACGAGATCGCGGCGGCGGCGGGGTACAGCAAGCCACTGGAGTTCGGTGACCTGAGCCTGGACCCCGACACCCGTGACGTCTGCCGCGGCGCGCGGGCCATCAGCCTCACCCGCACCGAGTTCTCCCTGTTGGAGCTGCTGCTGGCGCATCCGCGGCGGGTGCTCAGCCGGGCCCAGATCCTCGAGCAGGTGTGGGGCTACGACTTCCCGACCACCGGCAACGCGCTGGAGGTCTACATCGGCTACCTGCGGCGCAAGACCGAGGCCGACGGTGAGTCGCGGGTAATCCACACGGTGCGGGGGGTCGGGTACGTGCTGCGGGACACGCCCCCGTGAGCGGGTCCGCGAGATCGCGCATCGGCACCGTGAGCACAGCCGCCCACCTGCGCCAGGGGCGCCCGGACGGTTCGACGCCGCGGTTCGAGCTGCTCGACCACTTCTCGCTGCGCGCGCGCATCGGGATCCTCGCCGCGCTGGTAGCGGCGCTCGCGGTGATCCTGGTGTCGACGGCGGCGTTCCTGACCGTGCGCGTCACCATCCTGCAGACCCTCGACGCCAACCTCCTGCAGCGCGCCTCCGCGGCCGCGCAGAGCGAGCTGGCCGATCCGCGGGCGCTGGCCGTCATCCCGCCGGAGGTGCTCGGCGCCGGGGACATCCGGATCGCGCTGCTACTGGCCACCGGCGATGGGCGCTCCGCCCAGGGGCTGGCGTCCGCTCCGCCGCTGGGCGCCGAGGAGCTCGATGTGGCCCGCGGCCTGGTCCCCTCGTCCACCCGGACGGCCACCGAGGCCGGTGTCACCTACCGGGTCGTGGCCGTGCAGGCGGGGGTCGGCCGGCCCGGCGTGGGGCAGGCGCTCGTCATCGCCCAGCGGCTCGACCCGACGCAGCAGGTGTTCACCCGGCTCGGCGTCGCGTTGCCCATCGTCGGCGGCATCGGGGTGCTGCTGGCCGCTCTCGCCGGGGTGGCGGTCGCGCGGGCGGGCCTGCGCCCGGTGGACCGCCTCACCGCCGCCACTGAACGCATCGCCGCCACGGGCGACCTGCGGCCGATCCCGGTCGACGGCGGCGACGAGCTCGCGCGCCTCACCCAGAGCTTCAACGACATGCTGGGCGGGCTCGCCGCGTCCCAGGAGCAGCAGCGGCGTCTCGTCGCCGACGCCGGGCACGAGCTGCGCACACCGCTGACGTCGATGCGCACCAACCTGGAGCTGCTGGCGGCCGCGAGCATGCCCGGCGCGCCGTCGCTCCCCGACGGTGAACGTGCTGAGATCCTCGAGGACGTGCAGGCGCAGATAGCGGAACTGTCCACGCTGGTCGGCGACCTCGTGGAGCTCGCCCGCGACGACGCCCCCCAGGTGGTGCACGAGCCGGTGGAACTGGCCGACGTGGTGCAGCGGGCGCTGGAGCGGGCCCGGCGCCGCACCGGGGAGGTCGTATTCGTGCCGACGCTCGTGCCGTGGACTCTGATGGGTGACTCGACAGCGCTGGAACGCGCGGTCCTGAACCTGCTGGACAACGCCGCCAAGTGGAGCCCGCCCGGCGCGGGCGTGCGGGTGCAGATGCGGCCGGTGGACGACTGGTCGATCGTGCTGGAGGTCGCCGACGCCGGACCTGGTATCTCCGATGTGGACCTGCCTCGCGTATTCGACCGTTTCTACCGCGCCGACACCTCCCGCACGATGCCAGGTTCGGGGCTGGGCCTCGCGATCGTCCGTCAGGTCGCGGTGCGGCACGGCGGTGTGGTGTGGGCCGGGCGGGCCCCGGAGGGCGGTGCCCTGCTCGTGCTGCGGCTCACCGGCCACGGGCCCCGGTACTGACCTGGGTCCGGGGCGGGGCGCCCGCTCAGCGGCCGAGGTGGCCTGCTTCTAGTCTCGATACGGCTCGCCCGAACCCTTTCGAACCCGAACTCCCGAACACGGTGATACATGGCGAACGACAGCCCTGATCTCTTCCCGACGCCCGGCTCGGCGCAGGGCGGTCCGTCGTGGCGTGACGACCGGGCCTGGGCGGCGCCGGACCCCGCGGCCCGGTTCGATGCGGGTCAGCCGTCGCCCGCCACCGACCCGTATGCCGCTGACCCGGATGCCGCTGCCCGGCCCGTGGCCGACCCGTACGCCGTCCTCCCGTATGCCGCCGGCCGGTCGGTCGGCGACCCGTACGCCGGC
>JBKJPD010000055.1:0-3743 GCA_046595345.1 Pseudonocardia sp. | reverse complement strand
GGCGATCACCGAACCTGTGGACAACCGACCCGCGATGGGGACAACTCCCGCAGTCAGGACAGCCGACTCGTCAGGATGATGCGGCGGCGGGGGTGCTGCTGGAGCTCGATCCGGAGCTGCCGCTCGAGCTCGATGCCCCCTCCTTGCCACTCGATGAGCTGCCACTCGATGAGCTGCCACTCGACGAGCCGCCGTTGGACGAGCTGCCACTCGAGCTGCCGTTGGACGAGCCGCCGTTGGACGAGTTCCCGTTCGACGGGCCGCCGTTGGACGAATTCCCGTTCGACGAGCTGTCGGAACTACTGGACTCGCTCTTCGACTCGCCCTTGGCCACGGTGCTACCCGCGCCCGCCCGGCTGTCGGTGCGGTAGAAACCGCTGCCCTTGAAGACGATCCCCACCGAGGAGAACACCTTGCGCAGCGCACCCGGACACGCCGGGCACGCCGTCAGGGAGGGCTCGGTGAAGGACTGCACCGCGTCGAACCGGTGGTCGCAGGCGGTACAGGCGTATTGATAGGTCGGCACGTGATCCTCCGCAAACTGGCACTCGCACACCGAGAGTGCTAACCATAACCCGTCGCGCTCAGGAACTGTTCCCCAGCGTGGTCAGGCCCGCCTCGGCGAGCAACGCGGCCGTGACGGGACGGTCGTGCGGTTCGGCCGGTAGCTCGTTCACCAGTTCGTCGTCGTTGAGCAGAACTACCAGCGGTGTACCGGGCGCGGCGAGGTGCAGGGTGCGGTCGTAGAACCCGCCGCCGCGGCCGAGTCGCTGCCCGCTGCGGTCCGCGGCCAGCGCGGGGACGAGGACGAGCGCGGCCCCCGTGATGGCACCGGGTCCCAGGCGGGATCCCGTGGGCTGGAGTAACCCGAGCGGGCCGGATTCCAGAGAGCCGTCGTACCGCGCCCAGTCCAGGGGACCGGGAACCTCGGGCACCACCGGGAGCAACACCTCGTGGGCCGCGCCGCGCAGCGCGTCCAGCATCGCGGGGGAGCCCGGCTCGGTACCGATCGGGAGGTAGGCGCAGATCGGGCCGGACAGCCCGGCCGCGAGCCGCAGCACACCGACGGAGAGCGCCGCGGCCCTGCTGCCCCGTTCCGTTGCAGGCAGTGCCCGGCGGGCCGCGAGGAGGCGGCGTCGCCACGCGTCCTTCACCGAAGAGACTGCGCCGGAATCAATGTCCCCGCGTGCCGTCATAGTGGCAGGGTACCGGCGCCGATAGGCTGCGCGACCATGAGCGAGCGCAGCGAGCGAGATCGGTGAGCGCCTCCCCTCAGTTCCGCTCCGCCGTCGTGCCGGCGGCGGGTCTGGGCACCCGGTTCCTACCGACCACCAAGACCGTCCCCAAGGAACTGCTGCCCGTCGTCGACACGCCCGGCATCGAGCTCGTCGCCGCCGAGGCCGCGGAGGCGGGTGCCGAACAGTTGGTGATCGTCACCTCCCCGGGCAAGGACGCCATCGCGGAGCACTTCGCCGACTCGTCGGAGCTGGAGAAGACGTTGGCCGCGCGGGGCAAGGGTGCGCTGGTGGCGAAGGTGCGCCGGGCCCACGAGCTGATCGCCGTGCGCACCGTCACCCAGAACGAGCCGCTCGGGCTCGGGCACGCCGTCGGGTGCGCACGCAGTGCCATCGGCCCGGACGAGCAGTGCTTCGCCGTCCTGCTGCCCGACGACCTGGTGCTGCCGTCGGGCGTGCTGACGAGGATGGCCGCGGTCCGCGCAGAGAAGGGCGGCAGCGTGCTCTGCGCGTTCGACATCCCGCGCGCGGAGATCTCGGCGTACGGGGTGTTCGACGTCACAGACACCGACGACCCGGACGTCAAACAGGTGCACGGCATGGTCGAGAAGCCGCCCGCCGACGAGGCGCCGTCCACGTACGCGGCGGCCGGGCGCTACCTGCTCGACGTCGCCATCTTCGACGCGCTAGACCGCATCACCCCCGGCGCCGGTGGTGAGCTGCAGCTCACCGACGCCGTCGCGCTGCTCATCGCAGACGGACACCCGGTGCACGTGGTGGTGCACCGGGGTGGTCGCCACGACCTCGGCAACCCGGGCAGCTACGTCCGCGCGTTCGTCGACTTCGCCCTCCAACACCCGGAGTACGGTCCCGATCTGCGGTCCTGGTTGATCGCCCGGCTGGACGGCTGATCAACCCGTGCGTTCGGTCGAAGAGCAGCTCGAGCGGGTCCTTGGAGCCGCGGTCCGTCCTGCCCCGGTGCGGGTGGCGATCTCCGAGGCGTTCGGCCTGCGGTGCGCCGAGGAGGTGGTCACCTCGCGGCCGCTGCCAGGTTTCGACATGGCGGCGATCGACGGCTACGCAGTCCGCAGCGTCGATGTCACCGGCGCCACCGCCGACGAGCCGGTGTCGATCCCGGTGGTCGGGGAGATCCCGGCGGGCTCGCGGCAGCCGCTGCGCCTGCAGCCCGGACAGGCGGTCCGGGTGGCCGCGGGAGCGCCCCTGCCCACGCTGGCCGATGCTGTGGTGCCCGCCAGGTACACCGACGGTGGTGCCGCCCGGCTCGTCGTGCACCGCAGCGTGCCGTCCGCGGGTTACGTGCGCCGGGTCGGGGAGGACGTCCAGCCCGGCGATGTGGCTGTGCGCCGCCATGCCATCATCGGCTCCGCCCAGGTCGGGCTGCTCGCCGCCGCGGGTCGCGACAAGGTTCTGGTGCACCCGCAGCCGCGGGTGTCGGTCATCTCCGTCGGCGACGAGCTCGTCGATCTGGCCCGCACGCCCGGCGCCGGGCAGGTGGCCGACGTGTGCTCGCACGCGCTGACCGCCGCCGCTCGCGAGGCCGGCGCCGAGACCTCCCGGGCCGGCCTCGTCCGCGGCGACGCCCGCGAGATCGGCGCGGCGCTGCAGGACCGGTTGCCGTTGAGCGATGTGATCGTCGTGTGCGGGGCCGTCGGCGGCGGCGCGGGAGCCGAGGTGCGGGCGGCGCTCGCCGGGTTCGGCGACGTCGACTTCACGCGCGTCGCGATGCACCCCGGTTCGACCCAGGGGTTCGGGCGCCTCGGCCCCGACGGCGTGCCCACGTTCCTCTTCCCGTCGCAACCGGCCACGGCGATGCTGTTGTTCGAGGTGCTGGTGCGGCCCCTGCTGCGGCGCTGCATGGGGCGCAACGAGCTGCACCGCCGCCAGATGATCGCGCGACTCACCTCGTCCGTCACCTCCGTCGCCGGGCGGCGTGGCTACCTGCGCGGGCGGCTGCTGCGCGAGCAGGCCACCGGCGATTACCTCGTGCAGCCGCTGGGAATGTCGGGCGCGCACCTGCTGTCGTCACTGGCTGACGCCAACGGGCTGATCGTGCTGCCCGAGGACGTCACCGAGGCGATGATCGACGATCTCGTGACCGTTTCGTTCGTACCGGCTTCCTGAGCGACGCAGAAACCCCCCAAGTGGCCCACGCATACTCGTCCGGCGGGCGGCATCCCGGCTGGCCCACTGCCCTCGGTGCCCTTCGGGTGCCCGCGGGCTCGGTTGCGCTGAGGCCGGTGCGGCTCGGTGACGGCGCGGCCTGGTCGGCCATCCGGCTGCGAGACGAGCACCACCTGGCCCCGTGGGAGCCGACGATGGTGGGCGGCTGGGCGCGCCGCAACATGGCCGGTGAGTGGCCGGGGCGCTGGATCCAGCTGCGGTCGGCCGCGCGGCGCGGGGCGGCGTTGCCGTTCGCGGTGACGCTCGACGGCCGTTTCGTCGGGCACGTCATGGTGGGCAACGTGGTGCGCGAGCCGCTGCTCTCGG
>JBKJPD010000675.1:0-6549 GCA_046595345.1 Pseudonocardia sp. | reverse complement strand
CAGCCCGGCGTGAAGGTCGACACGCTGAGCCGATTCTCCACCGTGGCCGGTGAGCGTGGCAGCCCCGACACGTGGCGCGACCCGCGGGGCTTCTCGCTGAAGCACTACACGTCCGAGGGCAACTACGACATGGTCGGCAACAACGTGCCGATCTTCTTCATGCGGGACCCACTGAAGTTCCAGCACTTCATCCGGTCGCAGAAGCGCCGCGCGGCCAACAACCTGCGCGACAACGACATGCAGTGGGACTTCTGGACGCTGTCCCCGGAGTCGGCGCACATGCTGAGCTGGCTGATGGGTGACCGCGGCATCCCGCGCAGCTGGCGCCACATGAACGGCTACTCCAGCCACACCTACATGTGGGTCAACGCCGCAGGCGAGAAGTTCTGGGTCAAGTACCACTACAAGACCGACCAGGGCATCGAGTTCATCGAGCAGGCCGAGGCCGACAAGCTCGCGGGCCAGGACGGCGACTACCACCAGCGCGACCTCTACGACACCATCGGGGCCGGCGAGCACCCCAGCTGGACGCTGTACGTGCAGGTCATGGCGTTCGGGGACGCGAAGACCTACCGGTTCAACCCGTTCGACCTGACCAAGGTGTGGCCGCACAGCGACTACCCGCTGATCAAGGTCGGTCGCCTCACGCTGAACCGCAACGTCACCGATTACCACACCGAGATCGAGCAGGCGGCGTTCGAGCCCAACAACCTGGTCCGCGGCATCGGGCTGTCCCCGGACAAGATGCTGCTCGCCCGCGGGTTCGCCTACGCCGACGCGCACCGCGCCCGGCTCGGGGTCAACTACAAGCAGATCCCGGTGAACTCGCCGATCGTGCCAGTCAACAGCTACAGCAAGGACGGCATGGGACGGACGGTGAACGTCTCCGATCCGGTGTACGCGCCGAACTCCTACGACGGCCCCAAGGCCGACCCGGCGCTCACCGACGAGTCCGGCCTCTGGTACGCCGACGGCGACATGGTGCGCTCCGCGTACACGCTGCACGCCGAGGACGACGACTTCGGCCAGGCGGGCACGATGGTCCGCGAGACGCTGGACGACGCCGCGCGCGAGCGGCTCGTCGGCAACGTGTCCGGGCACCTCAAGGACGGGGTGAGCGAACCGGTCCTGGCCCGTGCCTTCGAGTACTGGCGCAGCATCGACAAGCAGCTCGGCGACAAGATCGAGGCTGCCGTCCGCAACGGCGACTGACACGTCGGTTCACCGCGCCGATCCGGCCCCGTCCCACCCGGGACGGGGCCGGATCGTTTCTCTACCATCGGGGCGTGGGCGACGAAACCATCACGATCTGGCACAACCCGCGATGCTCGAAGAGCCGCGGCGCACTCGCGGTACTCGCCGAGCACGGCATCGAACCCGCCGTGGTGCGGTATCTCGACACGGCGCCTGCGCGCGCCGAGATCGAGGACGTCCTGCGCAAGCTGGGCACCGACGATCCGCTGGCGATCACCCGTACCGGCGAACCGCTGTTCCGGGAGCTCGGCCTGGAAGGCGTCGGTCGCCAGGAGTTGTTGGACGCGCTCACCGCGAATCCCGTGCTGATCGAACGCCCGATCGTGCTCGTCGGCGACCGAGCCGTCATCGCCCGTCCACCCGAGCGCGTCTTGGAGCTGTTGCGCTGACCCCACTCCGGAACGGGCAACCCGTGCCCGACCGACGATGATCGACCGACGGTGACGGCAGATGGTGGCGATCTTCCGAAGGGCCACATCACAGGGGAGTAGTCCGGCGAACCGGGATGACCGTTGTGTGATCGCCCAGGCCGGGTGGTGGTACGGCTCATGCCGATCAGTCGGTCCTCAGGACTGCGCTCGGATCCGCGGCGGGGAACAGGACGAGGATCGAGCGCGTCGTGATCACGCTTCGAGTCTCGATGTCGACGGTGAGCTGCGGGGGCCGCGACGGATCGTGACACCGGGACGCCTCGCGGGCTCATGCCTGACGACCCAGGGCCAGGCACAGGCCGACGTCATGCGGGTGTCACGCGCCCTTCCTCCGATGGCGGCTCGCTCCAGTTCGGAAGGGTGAGCACCGCGCGCATACGCAGCAGCTGCTCGCGGTGCAGCGCACTGAGGTGTCCCAGGACCCTTTCCCCCTCCGGCGTCAGGAGCACCCGCACCACCCGGCCGTCACAGGGATCAGCTGCACGCGCGACGAGCTTCTGGCTCTGGGCCCGGTTGATCAGCTCGACCACGCTGTGATGTCGCAGCTGCAGCCGCTCAGCCAACTCCCGCACCGTCGCCCAGTCCCGACCGGGGAACCCCTTGAGCGCGAGCAGCAGCTGGTACTGCTGCGGTGTCAACCCATCCTTGCGTACCATCTCCTCGCTCAACCGCAGGTAGTGCCGGATGCCGAAGCGGAACTGGGCCAACGCCTCGAAATCGCGCTTCGTCAGCGGTTCCGATCCCGGACCGTCGCCCTCCGTCGCCATGAGACCCATGACACCACGCCGCTCGCCACGTCCAGTCATCGGATCATTATCTATCGTGTTACGATATGGCGTGCGCGGAGGTCGACACCACATGCTTCCCCGCGCGTCGCCCGGGAGGTGTCCGGTGTTCATCGACCGCAATCGCGCCCCACGACCAACCAGCGTAAGCCTGAGACAGGGCGCCGGGACGTGCCGCGAGCATCCCGGCCAGGGTCACGCCCCAGGCACCGACGACGTGCCGGGCTCAAACCACAACCCGCTGCCGTACCCCGTGGCGGTGCTCAGCGCCGACGCTGTGGTGGACCGGGATCTGCCCCGCTGGGCAACATCGGTCGAATCCCTCCTGTCGCGCTGGGCGGCTCTGATCCATGCCCCCGCCGGGTCCATCGCCCGCCCTGTGAACGTGGTCTCGCAGGACGCGGAGCGGCTCGGCTCCGGGCTGCGTGGCCTCCGGTCCCAGGTCGGACGGTTCGTCGTGATCCGTCCGAACCGGATGCACCACACCGACGCCGAGGGCACAGACTCCTTGGTGGTGACCGACCATGCACCGGCGGCCGTCGCGGTGACCGCCGCGCTGCTGGACGCCATGCACCGGCGCTGCCTGACACCTCGACGGACCCGGGTGGTGATCGCGGGTGCGACGAGGATGCCGATGCTGTGCCCTCTGCTCACCGCCGCCGGCATCAGCGAGGTGACGAGTTGGGACCGTGTCGACGCCGGCCGATTCGCCCTGGACCGCATCACCCGCGACGCCGAGGTGCTCATCGACCTACTGAGCTGCGGCCGTGAGGTCGCCGCAGCCGCGCGCACCCATCCTGATCTGATCATCGTCACACCGGACACCACGAGCTGGGCGCTACTGGCTCTACCCGAGCTGCTCCGCGCCGTCGCAGCAGCCCCCGATCCGCGCGTCGACGTCGAGGTGTTCCACGCCTGCGCGCTCACCCTGGCCGTCGTCATCCCCCACCCGCCCGATCCGGAACTCCACACCAGGCAAGGAGATGCACCGTGACCACCACGCACAGCGCCACGCTCGACCGCCAGGCACCGACCTACAACCGACGCCTGCGATCCTGGGTACGCAAGGTCTCCGAGCTCACCACTCCCGATCCCGACGACGTCGCCCGTGTCGAGGAGCGCACCCTCGTCTGTTCGGTCGAAGAGGCCGACGCCGGTCCCACCAACAACTGGATGGACCCGGCCGAGATGAAGGCCACGATGTCGAAGCTGTACCGCGGCTGTATGCGCGGTCGGACCATGCACGTCGTCCCGTTCTGTATGGGCCCGCTCGACGCCGAACAGCCCTTCCTCGGCGTGGATATCACCGACTCCGCCTACGTCGTCGCCTCGATGAAGATCATGGCGCGGATGGACGCCTCGGTGCTGCCGCTGCTCGACGGCCCCGCCGGTGACCGGTTCGTGCCCGCCCTGCACTCCGTCGGCGCCGCGCTGGAGCCCGGGCAGCCGACGTCGCCTGACCCTGCAGCGACACCACGTACATCACCCACTTCCCGGAGACCCGTGAGACCTGGAGCTACGGCTCCGGTTACGGCGGCAACGCGCTGCCGGGCAAGAAGTGCTACGCGCTGCGCATCGCCATCGGTGATGGCGCACGACGAGGGCTGGTGGCCGAGCACATGCTGATCCTCAATCTGATCCCCCCGGAGGAGAAGGCGTACTGCATCGCGGCCACGTTCCCGTCGGCGTGCGGCAAGACCAACCTCGCGATGCTGCAGCCGACCATCCCAGGCCGGCGTGCCGAAACCGTCGGCGACGACATCGCCTGGATGCGTTTCGGTGCGAACGGCCGGCTCTACGCGGTCAACCCCGAGTTCGGCTTCTTCGGTGTCGCGCCCGGCACCAGCTGGAAGACCAACCACGGGAGAACAACCAGAGCGCGACGGAGGCAGCCGATGACGACACCGCCACAGGTCCGTGTCGGACGGGTCTACGACAGGCGCACACCGCAGGACGGCGCCCGAGTACTGGTCGACCGGCTCTGGCCGCGCGGCCTGACCCACGAGCAGGCCGACCTCGACGCCTGGTGCGCACCGATCGCCCCATCCGCGGCCCTGCGCGTCTGGTATCGCCACGACCCCGACCGGTTCGCCGAATTCCGCCGCCGCTACCGGCTCGAGCTCGATGAGCCCGTACGAGCCCCGGCGCTTGCGCAGCTGCGCAAGATGGCGCACAGCGGCACGCTGACACTGCTCACCGCCAGCACACGCGTCGAGATCAGCCAGGCAGTGGTGCTCGTCGAGCTGCTGGACCCCGAGACCGGGACCGGCCGATGACCACCACTCCGGTCGACCCGGCAGAATCGGCGGGTCGGATCGTCGTCGGCGTGGACGGCTCGGCGGGATCGCTGGCCGCGCTGCGCTGGGCCGCCCAGCAGGCGTCCACGCGTGGCCTGGCCCTGCATGTGGTGACCGCCTGGGACTTCCCGATCGAATCGACCTACGGCGACCTGGCCACCGACGGCGACTTCCATCCCGTCATAGCCGCCGAGCAGATCCTCACCAGGGCACTGACCGATGCCGGCCTGGCGGGCGACGACGACACCGTCACCACCGCACCCGTGCAGGGACACCCCGCGGAGGTACTCCTCGAGCTGGCGCGAGACTGCGAGCTGTTGGTGGTCGGCACCCGTGGGCACGGCACGATCCTCGGCGCCCTGATGGGCTCTGTCAGCCACTACGTGGCTGCCCACGCCCCGTGTCCGGTCGTCGTCGTCAAACCCACCACGTCGGCAGACCACCCACACTGAACCACCACAGCCGTGCCTGAAAGGCCCTATTCGCCTCCTATATATCGTGTTACGATAGATCGACGGGATGAGCGCAGCGTCGAGACCGCGCCGGACCGTGAGGCACCCCGGAGGTGCGTTGTGCTCAGTGATCGAGATCGCGCGTCGTGGCAGGAGATCCAGGCACAATTTGTGTCCGATGACCCGTCATTTGCGCGGACCTTCGACACCGACCTGCCGCCCCCACCCGGCCCCGGACCTGATCCACGCGGTCCTGCCGCACCGTCCACGCCGATCGAGCGGCAGCGGCGGCCCTGGGTGGTCCTGATGTGGATCGCGGCGGTGCTGTGCATGTCGCTGCAGGCCGGGCCGACCGGCGGCCTATTTCTGCTCGGGATCGCCGCGGTAGCGGCGCTGGTCATGGCGCGCCACACCGGCGGTGGGACCGGGAAGTCGGGGCCCGAGGCCTGAGATCCCTCGCACGCACCGATCCGCTCTGCGCTCGGAGCGCCCACGCGGACCGGCGACCCAGCCGGCTTCGTCGAGGCCGGGTACGACATCGGAGGTTTGGACATGGTCTTGCTCGTCGTGTACGTGCTGATCGGAATTCTGGTCCTCGGCCTGATCACGGTGGGGGCCGGCGTGCGGGTCGTGCAGCAGTTCGAACGCGGGGTCGTCTTCCGCTTCGGCCGGGTTCGCGCCGAGACCCGCGGCCCCGGCCTGGCCCTGATCGCGCCGGTCATGGACCGGCTGCACAAGGTCTGCATGCAGATCATCACCCTGCCGGTGCCCGCCCAGGACGGCATCACCCGCGACAACGTCACCGTCCGGGTCGACGCGGTCGTCTACTACCGCGTCACCGACGCGGTGCGGGTGATCGTGGATGTCGAGGACTACGACTCCGCGATCCGCCAGGTCGCGCAGGCCTCGCTGCGCTCGATCATCGGCAAGAGCGACCTGGACGACCTGCTGTCCAACCGGGAACGCCTCAACCAAGGCTTGGAACTCATGATCGACAGCCCGGCCCTGGACTGGGGCGTGCACATCGACCGCGTCGAGATCAAGGACGTGGCCCTGCCGGAGTCGATGAAACGGTCCATGTCGCGGCAGGCCGAGGCCGAACGGGAACGCCGTTCCCGCGTCATCACCGCCGACGGCGTACTGCAGGCCTCGCAGAAGCTGGACCAGGCCGCCGAGGTGATGGCCGAGCATCCTGCGGCGCTGCAACTGCGACTGCTGCAGACCGTCGTCGAGGTCGCCACCGAGAAGAACTCCACCCTGGTGCCGCCCTTCCCGGTCGAGCTGCTGCGCTTCCTCGAACGCGCCACACCCCCCGACAGCGGCCGGTCGG
>JBKJPD010000500.1:0-3049 GCA_046595345.1 Pseudonocardia sp. | reverse complement strand
CCTGGTCAGACACCGGAACCGACACACTGAGCACTCTCGTCGTCATGGTCATGCTCAGTTGGACCCCGCCGCTGACCTGGACTCATCGCCTCGCCACCAAAACACCCGTAAGCGGATGGCGAGCACAATCGGTCGTCCTCGACCGTCGCGAGGACCGCTCCGCCCTCACGGACCCGCACGCAGTGCCGACGGGCCAGCTGCCAACCCTGACGCTTGCCATGTCCGTTAGTCCATCTGTGGGCTATCGGTGCAAGGTCAGCTTGAGTCCCTCGTGCGAGGCCACGAACCCGAGGCGCTCGTAGAAGCGGTGAGCGTCGGCTCGCGATTTGTCAGTCGTCAGTTGCACCAAGGCGCAGTCGCGCCGACGGGCCTCTTGGATCGCCCACTCGAACAGCGCAGCCCCCAGCCCGTGACCGCGGTGGTCCTGGCTGACCCGCACCGCCTCGACCTGGGCCCGTAGAGCCCCGCGCCTGGCGAGCCCGGGAAGGAAGCTCAATTGCATGGTGGCCAGGATCTGCATGCCGTCGACGGCTACCACCAGAAGGTGCGCCGGGTCGGCGTCGATGGCAATGAAGGCGCGAAGGTAGGGGTCCAGGTCTGCAGCGGTGCCGATGCCGTCGCGGGTACTGCCCAGCTGGTCTTCGGCCAACAGCTGCACAAGCGCGGGGACATCCTCCGCGACGGCCTCCCGCAGCACGAACGTCGATCCCAGTACAGGCAGCTGCCCCAGCACGCTCACCCCTTCAGGATGCTCCGTCTCGCCTGCCGATAAACGAACGATGACGCGGCCTCCGCGGCGGTGACGAAACGGCGTTGCCAGGACATGATCACAACATGTGGTGGACGACGGGGTCGGTGGCCCGCGACCTGGGGCCGGCACAGTGGCTGACATCCCGATTCAGTAAGTGGCGCGCTCAGGGGGTCAACGCACCACCTGCTCAATTCAGGATGCCTGACGTGCTTGTGGGGGTCCGTATTGAGCCGGTCACGGGCTTTAGTGGCTGATCGCGATCTCGGCGGGCTCGTGGAGAAGTTGCCGTAGCTGGATCCGTGCACGGCGCAGCCGCGAGCGCACCGTCGCGGGTGGCAGGTCGAGGACGGCGCCGGCCTCGGAGGACGTGAGGCCCTCCCAGGCGGTGAGGCAGATGATCTCGCGGTCCGGCTCGCTGAGTGCATCCAGCGCCTGGCGCAGATCGAGACTGTCCTCCACCTCGTGGCTCGGTGGTGCGGGCGGTGCCGGGTGACTGACTGCCCGGGCCAACGCCCGGATCGCGGTGTCCCGGCGCAGACCTGCCCGCCGTTGGTTGGCCAGGACGTTGCGGGCCACCCCCAGCCCGACCAGGTGTGCCGGTAGGTAACCGGCTGGCGACGGTCTTCACGTGCAGGCGCCGCCTGTCGCTATGAACGCCGTGATCCCGGCTGGTACCGCCGCCGGCGATGGCATGGCGGCGATCTCGGCTGCGATCCATCCGGCGGCGTCGCGGTAACCCGGCTCACCCAGCAGAGCGGCCACGGATTCTCGGACCGCGTCGGCGGTGACCTCGCCGCTCAAGAGCTTCCGGCCGGCCCCGGCGGCAACGACCCGGTCGGCGTTGAAGTGCTGATCCGCCCCCTGGGGCAGGCACAGCAGCGGCAGGCCCGCAGCCAGGGCGCCGAGCATCGTGCCAGCCCCTCCGTGGATGACGGCGACCTGGCACCGGAGCAGCAGGGTGGCCTGCGGCACGTATCGGTGAACGGCGACATTGGCCGGTTGGGGCCCCAGGGCTGACGGGTCGTTCTGTCGCCCGACGGTCACGACCACCGACACGGGCTCGTCGCGCAATCCCTCGATGACGGCCCGGAACACCTCGAGATCCCGGTTGAAAACGGTGCCCAGGGTGACGTAGACAAGGGGCCGGTCGGACAGCGCGTCGAGCCAGGCCGGTGCCGCCGCCCCAGCAAGCTCGGCGGCGGCCGATCGCATCCGCAGGACAGCCGGGACGGAGACGATCTCAGGGCTCTGGACAGCAGGCGGCCAAATATCGACGTAGAGGTGGCGGAGCAGGCCGGCGAAGGCGTCGGGTTCCAGGCCCCGGGCCCGCCAGTGCGGGGCAGCAGCCTCGCCGGCGGCCCGGAGTAGAGCGGCGGGGATCAGCGGGCCGAAGCTCACGTCGACGTAGCGCAGGCCATGGGCGGTGCAGACGAGGGGCGCGGCCAGCTCGGCCATCTCATGCACGACGAGGTCAGGCTTCCACCGGTCCAGGACGCGGTCCAGGTCAGCTGCGCGAGGTACCAGTTCGAGGTTGGCAAAGACCTCGGTGAAGAAGAATTGGCGCTGCTCGTCGCCGACAAGCCGATCCCACCCTGGGAAGCGTGGCGACCACTCCTGCCGGAAGTCCTCGCCCGGCCCGGCCGGGAATGCCTCGAAGCCGTCGTGGCGGGCCCGTGCGTCGAAGGGTGCGCCGGTGGCGAAGGCGACCGCGTGTCCGGCATCCCTGGCCGCCGTGGCTAGGGGAAGCAGGGGTTCGTAGTGCCCGGCGAGCGGTCGGCAGGTGAAGAGCAGGCGAGACATTGCAACATCTTGGCTGACTGGTCTGGTGGAAAGGGTCATGCCCGGACACTCGCCGCGCCCCCACCGCCGCCCGCCCTGGCGGTGGGGGACGCTCGGGGACAGCCGAGGTTGCGCTGCTCGAACCGGCCCGACCGTTAGATGAAAACGATGACCGATACCTCGCGGTGACGTTGCTGCTTGGCGAGCACCAGGTGATCGACCAACTGCTCGAGCGTGCCCTGAGCAGTGCCGCTCAAGCGCGGTCCGCACCCATGCCACTAGCTCGGCCCGGGAAGCGGTGTAGTCAACGGCTGCCCCGACGCTGTCGTAGCGCAGGGCGCCCTCCGCGGACCATCCCGGGTAGTCGGGGGCACCCCGATTAGCGACGCTCGCCACCCGGCCGACCTGCCCGATCACGTGCACTCGGACTTCGGTGCCTGGCCGGTCTCGTACTTCCCGGACCGGTGAGGTCGGAGATGTTGTCGTGCATCTCGTCGACGTGCCCGGCTGCTTCCTGGA
>JBKJPD010000422.1:0-3032 GCA_046595345.1 Pseudonocardia sp. | reverse complement strand
GCCGTGACCCGAACGTACCCGACACCTGGATGGCGACGCTGGCCTCAGGCAGGTCGATGGAGAAGTTGGCAACCTTGCTCACGACCAGCACCGGGACCTCCCCTCGACGGAACCGGTCGTACAGCGCCTCGCGCTCCCTGTTCGTGGTCGACCCCTGGATGATGGGGGCGTCGAGGGCCTGTCCGAGCTCGTCGAGCTGGTCGAGGTAGGCACCGATGACGAGGGTGGGCTCGCCGGGGTGCTTGGCCAGGACCGCCTTGACGACATTGATCTTGGTGTGCGCGGTGGAGGCCATCTTGTAGCGCTCCTCCGCCTCGGCGACCGCGTAGCCCATCCGCTCGGCATCGGTCAACGTGACGCGGACCTCGACACAGTCGGCCGGAGCGATCCAGCCCTGCGCCTCGATGTCGCGCCACGGGGCGTCATAGCGCTTGGGACCGATCAGAGAGAAGACGTCACCCTCGCGGCCGTCCTCGCGCACCAGGGTGGCAGTGAGCCCCAGGCGGCGACGCGACTGCAGGTCGGCGGTCATCCGGAAGACCGGCGCCGGGAGCAGGTGCACCTCGTCGTAGATGACCAGGCCCCAGTCACGGGAGTCGAAGAGCTCCAGGTGCCGGTACTCGCCCTTCGTCTTGCGGGTGACGACCTGGTAGGTCGCGATCGTGACCGGGCGGATCTCCTTGCGCTCGCCGGAGTACTCGCCGATCTCGTCCTCGGTGAGCGACGTGCGTGCCACCAGCTCGCGCTTCCACTGCCGTCCGGCAACGGTGTTGGTGACCAGGATCAGCGTGGTGGCCTGGGCCTGCGCCATGGCAGCCGCGCCGACGAGCGTCTTACCCGCGCCGCAGGGGAGCACGACGACGCCCGATCCACCCGCCCAGAATCCTTCGACGGCCTGGCGCTGGTAGGGACGCAGCGTCCACCCGTCCTCGGCGAGTGAGATGGGGTGCGCCTCGCCGTCGACGTAGCCCGCGAGGTCCTCGGCGGGCCAGCCGATCTTGAGCAGTGCCTGCTTGAGGTGCCCTCGTGCGGACGGGTGGACGATCACGGTGTCGGCGTCGATCCGGTTGCCGAGCAGCGGGGCGATCTTCTTCTGCTTCAGCACCTCCTCCAGCACCGCCCGGTCGAGCGCGACCATGACGAGGCCGTGCACCGGGGAGTTCGTGAGCTGCAGCCGCCCGTAGCGGCCCATCACCTCGACGACGTCGACGAGCATCGGCTGGGGTACCGCGTACCGCGAGAACCGGACCAGCGCGTCGACGACCTGCTCGGCGTCGTGGCCCGCCGCGCGGGCGTTCCACAGCGCGAGCGACGTGACGCGGTAGGAGTGGATGTGCTCGGGAGCGCGCTCCAGTTCGGCGAAGGGCGCGATGGCCGCCCGGCACTCCTGGGCGTCCGGGTGGTCGACCTCGAGCAGCAGCGTCTTGTCTGACTGGACGATCAGCGGCCCATCGGTCATGTACATCTCATTTCGTCGCGATCGCACCGGCAGGGGCCGGAGTCTGGTGGGCACACGGGCACGGGGACGTCGGAGGAGGCGTCGGCGGGGGGAGCTGCGGTCGCCGAGCGGGGGGCCTCGACGGGGCCGACATCAGATACCTCGGGCTATACTCCTGCCGCTAAGTCCGAGAGCGCACGAGTGCCACCGCAATCATACCCGGTTCCGGCGGCCATGCCCCTTCCCAGCGGAGTGCGTGTCGCCCCAGGACCGAGTGGCATCACGCGAGCCGGAACACCCGACCGGCCCGCCCCCGGACAGAAGGCGTGGCGGCTCGACCCATGTTCACGCATTGCGGTAGACCCACCCTTTTCCGGCCATCCACCGCCGCTGGACCGCAGCTCGTCCGGTCCGGGCTCGCTAACGGCGGTTCGACCGTGCCAGAGTTCGGCCGACCGTCGCCGGCAACCGTCAGGGGGACGTTGACGTGACCATCATCGAGGCCAGGCCTTCCTGGTCCGAGCGGCTGGACCCGCGGAACTGGCCCCTTGCCTGGAAGCTCGCGGTCGTCGGGCTGATTCCGGCGCTGCTCGCACTGTCCCTCGGCGCCCTGCGGGTCGCCGATCAGGCCGGCACCGCCGCTGATCTGGGCCGCAGCAGCGGGCTTCTCGAGGTCCGCGACCAGGTCGCGGGCGCCGCCGACGCGCTGCGGCAGGAGCGCGACGAGGCCACCCTCTACATCGCGGGCAACCGCACCGGCGACCGCGGCATCCTGGAGATCAGCTTCGGACAGACCGATGGTGCGGTCGCCGAAATGCTCGCCTCGGTCCGTTCCAAACCCGAGCTCGATCCCGCCGTCGTCGCCCCCGTGCTCAGCCAGAACGATGCCGGCGTAGGCCAGCTGACGGCCCTGCGCAAGGACGTCATCGACCCGCCCTCCGAGTTCCCGCTGATCAGCGACCGCTACACCAGGACCATCGAGACCCTCGACGTGCTCGACCGGGCACTGCTCCGCCAGCTGCGCACCCCTGGCACCGCAGGACTCACCGACGCACTCACCGCGGCCCGGACCGTCACCGCGCGACTCGCCGAGGAGCACACCGTGCTCAGCTCCGCGATCCGCGCCACCGTGCTGCGGCCCGGCGATGCCACCGCGGTCAACGGCACCGAGTCCCAGATCACCGCCCAGGTCCGCCAGTACCAGGTGTCGCTCACCCCCGAGCAGCTCACCCGGTTCGGCAACTTCGTCGACGACCCGGCGTACGCCGAGGTCAAGCGGCTCGCGACCGTCATCCTCGCCACCCCGGTCGGCAAGCCGATCGCCCTCGCACCGAGCGAGTGGGACGCCGCGTACGCCGGCTCCCGCGTCGCTGCCGAACGGTCGAGCGACCTGATCAACACGGAGCTCGTAGCCACGGGTAACGCGGCCGAGGAGAGGGCCAGCAACCTGGCCGGCATCAACTCGGTGATCCTGATGCTGGGCCTGCTGCTCGGCATCACGACCGCGCTGCTGGTCGCCCGGTCCCTGATCCGGTCGCTCCGGATCCTGCGCAGCGCGGCACTCGACGTCGCCGAGCGACGGCTGCCACAGGCC
>JBKJPD010000061.1:0-17018 GCA_046595345.1 Pseudonocardia sp. | reverse complement strand
CGAACGGGCGTCATTGACGAGACCGTCGGACTTGGTCCGGGCCTCGGACAGCAACTGCTCGGACTTCGTCCGAGCGTCCGTGAGCATCATGTCGGCCTCAGACTTGGCCTCGGAGGTCAGCCTTTCGGCCATCTCCTGGGCCATGCTGAGCACCTTGGCGACCTGAACGTGATGGTCACCGGCCTGCTCACCGGACTCGGCCATCTTCGGCGGTGGAGCGGACATGGAGCGCTGAGGCTCCATGGGCCGCTGTACCGGCGGCTCGACAGAACGCTGGAGCTGCTGCGTTGGGGGCGAAATCGCCGACCCCAGCGCTGCAGCAGGTGGACGCGCACGCGCGTCCTCCAGATCGGCCTGTGTGTTTCCGAGACTCTGTTCGAGCGCGGAGACCTGCTCTCGCAGATCCTCGTTCTCCTCGATCAGTCGAGCCAACTCGGCCTCGACAAGATCGAGGAACGCGTCGACCTCGTCCTCGTTGTACCCCCGTTTCCCGATAGGGGGCTTGCTGAACGCGACGTTATGAACGTCGGCGGGCGTCAGCGGCATCGGATCACCTCATGCAGTCCTCGGCGGCGGGGTGGTGTGACTGGGGCTCACAGCCTCCCCGGCTGGGCAACGTTCAAGAGTATGAACACGACCAGCAGCAGAACCATAATCGACAAGTCCAGCCCCACGCCGCCGATCCGTACGACGGGGATCACTCTCCGCAACAATTTCACGGGCGGATCGGTGGCGCTGAAGATCAACTCAAGGGCGACGGCGCTCGGTCCGGCTGGCACCCACTGGCGCGCGAAGCTGCGCACGAGTTCCGCCACGATGCGTGCCGTGAGCAGCAGCCAGAAGAGGAACAGTGCGTAGTAGACGATGAACTGGATAACGAGAGCCACGCCCTCAATCCTTGCGCAAGATGCCGCGTTCTGCGAGCTTGCGCGCGTCATCCGCGGACACTTCGACGTCGGCCGGTGTGAGAAGAAATACTCGACTCGTGACCTTGTCGATGGATCCGCGCAGCGCGAACGCGAGCCCCGCGGCGAAATCGACGAGTCTCTTGGCCGCCGCGTCGTCGAGCTCGGTGAGGTTCATGATCACCGGAACGCCCTCTCGATAGCGCTCCCCGATCGTGCGTGCCTCGTTGTAGCTGCGTGGCTGCAACGTGGTGATGCGGGCCAGCGCGGCGGCTCCGCGAGCGACGGGGTCGCGCTGCTCGGGCACCGCCGAGATGGACGGATGTTCCGGCAGCCGGGACGGTTCCCGCGCGACGGAGTCCGGGTCGAGGGCGAGTGAACCCCGCACGATGCTGGGTCCGGGACCCCGCGCGGTGACCGGCGACGTGCGATCCGCGAGGCGATCAACGGTCACCGGTCGCGCCGCACGGCGGTCCCACTCCTCGTTGTACTGCTCACGCTCGTCGCGAGAGAACCGATCGTCCCAGCGCTCGTCCGCGAACTCACGGGGTGAGCGTCGTGGAGTCGCGTAGCGTTGCGCGACCTGATCGTCTGTGTACTCGCCGAGTTCCTCGGCGGGCACCATGCCGAAGTAGGCCTTCAGCTTATACATCGCGCCCATCCGCGCTCCCATTCTCGACGCCCCCGTCACCCTCCGCTCCCCAGCGGTGGGCGATCACCGGCAGATTAACGTCCGTTCCCCCACCAGAGCTGTTCCGACACGCACCACGTCGGAACCGTGCCGGATGGCCACTTCGAGATCGCCGCTCATACCGGCTGACAGTGTCGTGGCCTGGGGATGCGCGGCTCGCAACGCTGCCGCGGCAACTGCGATGTCGGCGAAGGCGAATTCCGGATCGACGCCCAGCGGCGCCACCGCCATGAGCCCGGCCAGGTGCAGCCCGGCGCAGGTCACGACGTGTTCGGCGAGTGGACCCAACCCCTCGCGGGGGATGCCACCCCGCCGCGGATCGCCATCGACACTGTATTGGAGCAGCACCGGCAGCGGCCCGGTTCGGTCGCCGGTGTCCATCGCGCGGCAGGCGGCGGCGGCGAGCGCGGTCGCCAACCGCACGGAGTCCAGCGATTCCACCCGATCAGCCCAGCGTGCGACGGCCCGCGCCTTGTTGCGCTGGAGCCCGCCGACCACATGCCAACGGGGCAGGCCCTCCGGACGGAGGGCCGCGACCTCGGCCACCTTCGCCTCTGCTTCCTGGACCCGGTTCTCTCCGAACGCGGTCAGCCCCAGGTCGAGCAGGACCGCGACGTCGGCGGCCGGCACGGTCTTGGTGACGGCGAGCAGCGCGACCTCACCGGGGTGCCGTCCCGCCGCGACACACGCCGCATCGATCCGCGCCCGCACGGCGGCTAGCCTGCGCGCGAGCTCGCCGCGCCGATCGTCGACCACATCCACTCCCGTCATCATCACCGTGGGAGCACCACCGCGCTGATCGGAGCCTGCGTCAGTGTGTGCTCACGAGGATCATCGCGGGTCGATCCACGTGATCGCCGCAAGACGGCCGGTGCGGCCGTCGCGGCGGTGGCTGAACAAGTCGCGGTCCTCCACCGTGCAGCGGGGATCTCCGGCGATCAGGGTCACGCCGAGCGCGGTGAGCTGGCGATGGAGCCCGGCGCGCAGGTCGAGGCCCGGCGTCCCGCGGCGGGTGCGGACGGTACTGCCGGGCAGCGCCGCGCCCACCTCGGCCTGCATCGGCGCCGGGACCTCGTAGCAGCCGCCGCACACCGCCGGGCCGAGCAGGACCTCGATGGCGCCCACCCGGGCGCCGAGCGCCACCATCGCCGCAACCGTGGCGGGGAGCACCCCCGCGACCGCCCCGACCCGCCCGGCATGTGCCGCGCCGACCACCCCGGCGCCGGGGTCGGCCAACAACACGGGCACACAGTCTGCGGCCAGCACCGCGAGACCGACGCCCGGTAGGGCGGTGACGGCGGCGTCGGTACCCGCCCGGTCGCGCTCCTCTTTCCGGGGAACGATGTCGACCGTGGCAACCCGGGTGCCGTGGATCTGGTCGAGGAACACGACCGGTATGCCCAACTCGGTGGAGACCCGCCTCCGGTTGGATGCGACCGCCACGGGATCGTCACCGACACCCGCGGACAGGTTGAACCGCGCGAACGGGCCGGTCGAGCGCCCACCCGCGCGGGTGGTGACGACCCTGCGGACCCGCCCGGTGCTCACCGCTTCATGAAGGGCGGCACGTCCACGTCGTCATCGTCCAGGTCCGCCGATCGCAGCGACTGGGTGTGGGCCGGTGCCGCCCGTTCCGGTACAGCCGGCTGATCCGGCGACCCCGACACCTGCGGCAGGTTCGGGTCTGCCGACTGTGCGTGCTCGCGAGCAGGCTCCGGACGGCGTGGGGCCGGCGGGGCATACCGGTTGCTCTGGGGCTGGCCGTACTGCTGCTGGGGCGCCGCGGACGGCAGTGTGCCGCCCTGGTTCGCCCCGACGGAATGGCCGTTACCCGACGGGGCGGCCTGTCCGACGCTCCCACTGGCGCCCGACGCGATGACGCCGGAGCCCTGCCGGGAGCCGAACGCGGTGGGCTCCATCTTTTTGTGCGCGGGCCCACCCGACTCGAAACCCGCGGCGATGACGGTGACGCGCACCTCGTCGCCGAGTGAGTCGTCGATGACCGTGCCGAAGATGATGTTGGCCTCAGGGTGCGCGGCCTCCTGCACCAGCGACGCCGCCTCGTTGATCTCGAACAGGCCGAGGTCGGAGCCTCCCGCGATGGAAAGCAGCACGCCCTGCGCGCCGTCCATCGACGCCTCGAGCAGCGGCGAATTGATCGCCTTCTGCGCGGCCTGCACGGCACGCCCGTCGCCGCGGGCGGACCCGATACCCATCAGCGCGCTGCCCGCGCCGGACATCACCGACTTGACGTCGGCGAAGTCGAGGTTGATCAAGCCAGGTGTGGTGATCAGGTTGGTGATCCCCTGGACACCCGAGAGCAGCACCTCGTCGGCGGAGCGGAACGCGTCCATCAGGGACACCCCGGGATCGCCCAACTGGAGCAGGCGGTCGTTCGGGATGACGATGAGCGTGTCGCACTCGTTGCGCAGGCCCTGGATGCCCTCCTCGGCCTGACCGGCCCGGCGACGCCCCTCGAAGGTGAACGGGCGGGTCACGACGCCGATCGTGAGCGCGCCGAGCTTCCGGGCGATCGCCGCGACGACAGGCGCACCACCGGTGCCGGTGCCGCCGCCCTCCCCTGCGGTGACGAAGACCATGTCAGCCCCCTTGAGGACCTCCTCGATCTCCTCGCGGTGGTCCTCGGCGGCCTTGCGGCCCACCTCCGGGTTCGCCCCGGCGCCGAGGCCACGGGTGAGCTCACGGCCGATGTCGAGCTTGACATCGGCGTCGGACATCAACAGTGCCTGCGCGTCGGTGTTGACCGCGATGAACTCGACACCCTTGAGCCCGACCTCGATCATCCGGTTGACGGCGTTCACGCCGCCGCCACCAATGCCGACGACCTTGATCACGGCCAGGTAGTTGTGCGGTGGCGTCATATGGGCGCACCTTCCAGTCCAGCTCGGGTCCGTCCCCGGGAGTCCGGGCCTACATAGGAGAACGCTAGGTCGCTATTCGGTCTCGGTCCAGCAGGCGCGCCGAGTGGCGGCGCCCATCCCTGTTGGTTCTCCGACCGCCCCCGACCAGGCCGACCTGGTTTATCAGCGCCGGATCGTCGGCAGATCCGGGCTGGTCACGTCGTAGACCTGGCCGATCTGGGTGAGTAGAGGTGTGAGCACCGCGGCCTTCTCGGCGGATCGCTCCAGAGATCCCCACCGCACCTGGCGGTTGTCGGTGAGCCCGAAGGCGACCTGACCCGGCACACCGACCCCGGCGACCGTCACGTCGATCGTGAGGACCTGGGCCCGCACCGGGTCGGGCAGGGCCGCGAGGGACGCCAGTGCCGCGAGGGTGGAGGGGTCGTCCGGACCGACCGCACCGAAGGTCAGCCGGGGCAGTCCCGGCCCCGGAGTGCCCGGGTAGAGGACGCCGGAGCCGTCGACGAGCGCGACGCCGTCGAGGACGGTCGCCGACGCCACAGGTACCCGCTCGGTGACCTCCACGACGACGGTGTGCGGCCACCTCCGGCCGACCTGCACCGACGCCACCACCGGCAACTGGGCCACTCTGGCGGCAATCCCAGCGGTGTCGACATCGGCCAGCGGTCCGCCGAGCACGACCGCGGCTGCCGCGAGCACATCGGCCTCCGGAACCGTCGTCATGCCCGTGACCTGCACCGACTCGACGTCGGCCAGTCCGGCGTCGTACAGCAACACGCGAGCGGTCAGGCCCAGCCCGACGAGCAGCACCAGCGCGGCCAGCACGGCGGCCAACCGGCGACGACGGAACTGTTGGGTGGACGGTGGTCGTCGTGGGACGGGCCGCCCCGAACCACTCGCGGCGGCCGGGCGGCGGCGCCGATCGGCCGCACGGTCGTCCACCGGGCGCCGGGCCTGCGGTCGGGTCACGGGGTCGTCCAGGCCCCGGCGCGCTCCAGCTCGCGGAGAATCTCGGGAGCAAGCACCGTCACGTCCCCGGCGCCCATCGTGATGACGAGATCGCCGGGCCGGGCGAGCCCTGCGATCACGGCGGGTACGTCGGACCAACGCGGCACGTAGTGGACCAGATCGGCGGGCAGCGTCACAGCGTCGGCCACGAGCGCCCCGCTGACCCCGGGCTCGGGGTCCTCCCGCGCGCCGTAGACCTGCAGAACCACCACCTCGTCGGCCAACCCGAGCGCCACGCCGAACTCGGCCGCGAAATCGCGGGTCCGGGAGTAGAGGTGGGGCTGGAACGCGACGACGACCCGCCCGTGACCCGCACCCACCACGTCCCGCGCGGCCCGAAGCGCGGCCGCGACCTTGGTCGGGTGGTGGGCGTAGTCGTCATAGACCGCCACGCCGTTCGCGCGGCCGCGGTACTCGAACCGGCGTCGCACACCGTCGAACGAGGCCAGTCCTTCGAGCAGCTCCGTTGGACCGGCTCCGAGCTCGACGCCCGCAAGCAGCGCGGCACAGGCGTTGAGCGCCATGTGTTCGCCGGGAACGGCCAGGCGCAGCGCGTGCTCGACGCCCGCATGGTGCACCACGATGCGGGCGCCCGCGCCGTCGGGTCGGAACGCGATGAGAGCTGCATCGATTCGGGGGTCGGCAGCGCCGATCCCCGCGGCTCCGATCCCCGCTGCGCGCCCGTAGCGACGCACCCGGATACCCCGCGTTTCCGCGACGGCGGCCAGCCCGGCGGCTCCGGGGTCGTCGGCGCAGGTCACGAGCACCCCGCCGGGGACGATGCGGTCGAGGAACTGCTCGAACGCGGCGACGTAGGCCTCAGCGGTGCCGTAGTGGTCGAGATGGTCGACCTCAACGTTGGTGACGACCGCGACCTCCGGGGAGAACACGAGGAACGACGCGTCGCTCTCGTCGGCCTCCGCGACGAAGATCTCGCCCGTGCCCTCGTGGGCCCCCGATCCCGAGGACGCCAGGTCCCCGCCGATCGCGAACGACGGGTCGAGCCCGCAGTGCTGCAGTGCCACGGTGAGCATCGAGGTGGTGGAGGTCTTGCCCGCCGTCCCGGTGACGGCCGCGAGGCGCCGCCCGGTGGTGAGTGCGGCGAGGGCCTGGGAGCGGTGTATCACGGGGATTCCACGTTCCCGGGCCGCCGCGAGCTCGACGTTGGTCTCGCGGATCGCGGTGGACACGACGACCGTGGCGGGTGGCAATGGCAGGTGCGCGGGATCGTGCCCGATCTCGACGCGCGCGCCCAGCGCCCGCAGCGCCAGCACCGCGCGGGAGTCCTTCGCATCCGACCCGGACACCGTCGTGCCGCGGGCCAGCAGGATGCGCGCGATCCCGCTCATCCCGGCGCCGCCGATGCCGATGAGATGCACACGCTCGGCGAGCTCGACCCTGCCGACGGGCGCGATCACATCCGCGTCCCGACCACGTCCAGGACCACCCGCGCCAGCCGCTCGTCGGCGTCGGCGTGCCCGGACGCACGGGCTGCCCGGCCCATCGTGACCAGCCGGGCCGGGTCGGTGAGCAGCGGGACCAGGTCGGCGAGCACCCGCTCGCCGGTGAGGTCGGCGTCGTCGACGAGCAGCCCCCCACCCGCGGCGACGACGGGAGCCGCGTTGAGCGACTGCTCCCCGTTGCCGTGCGGGAGCGGGACGTAGACGGCGGGCAGGCCCACCGCGGACACCTCCGCCACGGTGATGGCGCCGGCCCGGCCGAGGACGGCGTCCGCGGCGGCATACGCCATGTGCATGTCGTCGATGTAGGCCAGCGGAACGTACGACCGCGGAACATGTGACCGGGAGGCTTGGCCCGGGGCAAATGGCGCCGGGGTGCCCTCCTTCCCGTGGGCGTGCAGGACGGCGATCCCGGCATGCACCAGCCCGGGCAGGGCCGCCGCGAGGGCGTTGTTGAGCGTCCGTGCGCCCTGCGAGCCACCGAAGACCAGCAGCACCGGAGCGTCGGGGGGCAGCCCGTACCGGATCCGGGCCGCCGCCCGCAGCGCCGGGCGGTCCAGCTGGGTGACGGCCCGACGAAGGGGGATGCCGAGCACCTCCGCGCCGGGGAGACCGCTGCCGGGTACGGCCGCGACGACCCGCGCGGCGAACCGGGCGCCGACCTTGTTGGCCAGCCCGGCCCTGGCGTTGGCCTCGTGCACGACGATCGGGACCCGGCCTCGCGCGCCGAGGTAGGCGGGCAGCGCGACGTACCCGCCGAAGCCGACCACCACGTCCGCGTCGACGGCGGCGAGCACCTCGCGCACCCGCGTGACGGCCCCGCGGACCCGGCCGGGCAGGCGTAACAGGTCCCCGCTGGGCCGCCGCGGCAGCGGCACCGCCGGGATCAGCTCCAGGGCGTAACCGCGGGCTGGGATGAGGACGGTGTCCAGACCGCGTTCGGTGCCCAGCGCCGTGATCCGCGATCCCGGCCGCAGGCGGCGCACGGCATCGGCCAGCGCCATCGCGGGCTCGATGTGCCCGGCGCTGCCGCCGCCCGCGACGACGACGGAGAGGGTCATCGGACCCTCCCCCGCTGCGCGGGCACCCGCGTGACCGGCGCCTGGTAGGGCTGGGGAGCTGGGAGCATGAGCAACCGCGCCACCGTGCTCTGGCCCTGTTGACGCAACGCCGCGATGGCCTCCGGTTCGTGCCGCGCGGCGTTGGCGAGTATCCCGAAGACGAACATGGTGACCACGAGCGATGTACCTCCCGAGGAGATCAGGGGCAGCTGCAGCCCGGTCACCGGCAGCAGCCCCACGACGTATCCGATGTTGATCGCGGCCTGCGCGACCAGCCACGTCGTCAATGAGGCCACCACGAGCTTGAGCCAGGGATCGGTGTTGCGGGCGGCGATGCGTAACCCGGTGTAGGCCAGGGTCGCGAACAGCACGAGCACCGCGAACGCCCCGAGGAAGCCCAGCTCCTCGCCGATGATGGCGAAGATGAAGTCGTTGTGGGCGTTGGGCAGGTAGTTCCACTTGATCCGGCCCTGGCCGAGCCCTACGCCGAGGAACCCGCCGTCGGCAAGGGAGTAGAGCGCCTGGTTGGCCTGGAACCCTGCCTTGAGCGGGTCGGTCTTCTCCGGGGACAGGAACGCGGTGATCCGCGCCAGCCGGTAACTCGCGGTCAACGCCAGCACGATCGTGCCCAGGACCGCGCCGCCCGTGAGCGCCGCCATCAGCCGCATCGGAGCGCCGGCAAAGAACAGTAGCGCGACGAGAACGACACCGAGGGTGATCGCGCCACCGAGGTCGGGCTGCAGCATCAGCAGGGTCAGCAGCAGAACGGCGACAGGCACGATCGGCGACAGTGCGTGTTTCCAGCGGTGCATCACCGCGCGCCGCGCTGCAAGAACATGCGCGCCCCACATCGCCAGCACCACCTTGACGCCCTCGGCGGGCTGGATCGAGAAGGACCCCAGCGCGAACCAACCCCGCGAGCCCCCTCGATCGACACCCACGAGCAGTACGCCGACGAGCAGCACGACGCCGGCGACCAGCAGCCCGGGGGCGAAGGCGCGCAGAGTCCTGGGCGAGATGCGCAGGCCCACCCAGAACAGGAACAGGCCGGGCACGCAGAACATCAACTGCCGGGTGAACACCGAGTACGACGATCCACCCGCGGTGAAGGAGGTGACCGACGATGCCGAGAGCACCATGACCAGCCCGAACAGTGTCAGCAGCCCGAACACGCCGAGTATGAGGTGCAGCGAGGTGAGCGGGCGGCGCAGCCACAGCCCGAGCGCGGTCCCGGCCCGGCCGATGGCGGCCCTGGCGACGCCGGGACGCGGCGCCGATCGCCCCTTTCCCGAGGTCCGGCGCCGCGCCGCCGGGCGTCCCGATTCCCGACCGGCGGCCCCCGAGCGGGTCACGAGCCGCCTCCGAGCGCGGCGACTGCGGCGGCGAACGCGCGCCCCCGGTCGGCGTAGTCGGCGAACTGGTCCATCGACGCGGCGGCTGGGGCGAGGAGGACGACGTCTCCCCGCCGGGCTAGGGCGGCGGCGCGCCGCACGGCAGTCGGCATTGGCCCATCGTCGCCCGACCCGACCTCCACAACGGGGATCTCGGGCGCGTGTCGCCCCAGAGCGGCGACGATCTCGGCGCGGTCCGTGCCGATCACGACCACGGCGCGCAGCCGGCCGGCGTGGGTCGCGACGAGCGCGTCCACCGACGCTCCCTTGAACAGCCCGCCGACGATCCACACGACTCCGCAGGCGTAGGCACCCAGCGATGCGGCCGCGGCGTGCGGGTTGGTGGCCTTCGAGTCGTCGACGTAGCGGACGCCGGCGATCGTGGCTACCGGTGCGGCCCGGTGCGGCCCGGGGCGGAACCCGGCCAGCCCGGCGCGGACCGCGTCGGGGCCCACGCCATGAGCGCGGGCGAGCGCGGCGGCAGCGAGCGCGTCGGTGATCCCGGGCGGCCCGGCGGGGTACACGGCAGCCGCGTCGAGGAGTTCTGTCGATCCCGATCGGCCTCCTCCGAAGGCCCGGTCCACAAGTACCCCACCGACGACGCCGAGCTGATCAGGACCGGGCTCGCCCAGCGTCACTCCGATCCGGCGCGCCGCGGGTGACGCGGCGAGCAGCGCGGCGGCCGCGGCGTCGTCAACTCCGGCCACGGCGACCGGCCCGAGCAGCACGCGGGCCTTGGCCGCGGCGTAGGCGTCCATGGATCCGTGCCAATCGAGGTGGTCCTCCGCGACGTTGAGCACGCAGCCCGCGGCCGGGCGCACCGACGGCGACCAGTGCAGCTGGAAGCTCGACAGTTCCACGGCCAGCACCCGGTACCCGGCGCGCACCGCGTCCACGACGGGATATCCGATGTTTCCGCAAGCCACCGCGTTGCGCCCGGCAGCGGCGAGGATGGCGGCGAGCATCGCGACGGTCGTGGTCTTGCCGTTGGTGCCGGTGACGGCAAGCCACGCGGGCGGCGTCGGCCGTGTCGACCCGATCCACCACGCCAGCTCCGGCTCACCGACCAGCGGGACGCCCGCGGCGGCGGCCGCGGCGACCAGTGGGTGATCGGGACGCCGTCCCGGACCGGTGACCACGAGGGCGGTACCGGGCGGGACCATGTCGGGGTCGTCACCGGCGAGGGCACCGTCGGGCAGGTCGATCAACCTGACCGGGTCGGCGTCGGTCACGATCACCTGCGCGCCCATCGCGAGGAGCGCCGTCACGGCCGCGAGCCCGGACACCCCGGCTCCCGCCACGAGCACCCGGGCCCCGGCCAACCGGGGCGCGCTCACAGCCCCGCCGCTGCGGTGAGCCACTCGTTGTAGAACAGCCCCAGGCCCAGTGCCGCGCACATGGCGGCGAGCAGCCAGAACCGGATGATCACCGTGGTCTCGGCCCACCCGGCCAGCTCGAAGTGGTGGTGGAACGGCGCCATCCGGAAGACGCGGCGGCGCGTCGAGCGAAACACCACGATCTGGATCGCCACCGACAGGGCCTCCGCCACGAACACCCCGCCGATCACCACGAGCAGCAGCTCCGTGCGGGTGACGATCGACAGCCCCGCGATGAGGCCACCCAGCGCCAGCGACCCGGTGTCGCCCATGAAGATCCGGGCCGGGGCGGCGTTCCACCACAGGAAGCCGATACAGCCACCCATCGCAGCGGCCGCGACGAGCCCGACGTCGAGGGGGTCACGCACCTGATAGCAGCCCGCGACGACGTTGACCACACAGTTGTTGCGGAACTGCCAGAACCCGATGATCGTGTATGTGGCCAGTACCATCGCCGAGGTGCCCGCAGCCAGGCCGTCCAGCCCGTCGGTGAGGTTCACCGCGTTCGACCAGGCCGTGATGATCAAGAATGCGACCAGTAGGAACCCGAACGCCCCGAACGACAGCACCGCGATGTCGCGGACGAACGACAGGCTGGACGACCCGGGCGTCAGTCCGGACTCGTTGGCGAAGCGAAGCGCGAGGATGCCGAAGATCACCGAGGTGAGCAGCTGGCCGACGATCTTCGAGGTCTTGCTCAGGCCCAGGTTGCGCGCGCGGCGGAGCTTGATGAAGTCGTCGAGGAAGCCGACGGCGCCCAGCGCGGTGGTGAGGAAAAGCACCAGCAGCGCCGACGGCGTGATCGGCTCGCCGGTCAACAGGTGCGAGACCAGGTAGCCCAGCCAGATCGCGAGCAGGATCGCGACGCCCCCCATCGTGGGGGTGCCGCGCTTGGCCTGGTGACTCGACGGCCCGTCGGCCCGGATCTCCTGGCCGAAGCCCTGCCGAGCGAAGAACCGGATCAGGTACGGGGTGAGCAGGATCGAGACCGCGAGCGCGACCCCGGCCGCGATGAAGACGCCTCTCACGACGACACCAGCTCGCTTCCGTCAATCAGATCCACGCCGTCGAGCAGTCCTGTGGCGATCCGGTCCAACCCGACCGCCCGGGACGCCTTGACGAGCACCACGTCGCCGGGGCGCAGTTCCGCACGCAGCAGCGCGAGTGCGCCGTCGACGCCGGCGACCTTGCGGGCGCGGCCCCGGTCGTACTCCGGGCAGTCGTACTCCGGGCAGTCGACGGCGACGAGCTCGTCGACGCCGAGTTCGGACGCCGCTGCGCCGACGTCGCGGTGCGCGGCGCCGGCGCCGTCCCCCAGCTCGGCCATCGGGCCGAGCACCGCCCAGGTCCGGCGGCCGTTACCGAGGGCGACCAGCGCCGACAGTGCGGCGCGCATCGACTCGGGGTTGGCGTTGTAGGCGTCGTTGACCACCGTCACGCCGTCGGCGCGGTCGGTGACCTCCATCCGCCAGCGCGACGCCGGGGTGGCGGCGCCGAGTGCGGCGGCCACCTGCTCCGGGGTGGCGCCGAGCTCGAACGCGACGGCCGCCGCGGCCAGCGCGTTGCCGACGTGGTGCTCACCGACGAGCCGGAGTGCGACGGTGGCCGATCCAGTGGGTCCGACCAGGCGGAACCGGGCGCGACCCGCGTGCAGCGTCACGCCCTCGGCGCGGACGTCCGCCGACGGCGAGCGGCCGAACAACACGACGCGGGAACCCGTGCGGCCCGCCATCTCGGCGACGACGGTGTCATCGGCGTTGAGGACGGCGACACCGGCGGCGTCCAGGGCATCGACCAGCTCGCCCTTCGCCGCGGCGATGGCCGCTACCGAGCCGAACTCGCCGAGGTGCGCGCTGCCCACATTGAGCACCACCGCGATCCGCGGCGGCACGGCGGCGGCGAGTGCAGCGATGTGCCCGGGGCCGCGGGCGGAGAACTCGAGCACCAGGTGCCGGGTAGTGGCGTCGGCCCGCAGCGCCGTCCAGGGCAGCCCCAGCTCGTTGTTGAACGATCCGGGCGGCGCGACGGTGGACCCCAGCGGGGCGAGCACGGCGGCGATCAGGTCCTTGGTGGAGGTCTTGCCGGAGCTGCCGGTGACGCCGACGACGGTGAGGTCCGGGATCGCGGCCAGGTTGTGTGCGGCCAGGTGGGCGAGTGCAGCGAGCACCGCGGCACCGGAGCCGTCCGGGTCGCTTGCGGCGAGGTAGGTCCCACTCGCACGCGGCACGGCCGCGACGATCACCGCAGGGGCGTCGACCGCACGCGCCGCCAGCACCCCTGCAGCGCCCGCCGCGACCGCGGCGGCCGCGAAATCGTGCCCGTCGGCCCGCTCCCCCGGCAGGGCGAGGAACAGCCCGCCCTCCGCGATGGCGCGCGAATCGAACTCGACCGCGGTGACCCGCTCGTCACCGGTCGCCCGGTGCAGCCGCCCCCCGGTGACGGCGGCGACGTCGGCCAGTCGCATCTCGATCATGCGGCCATCTCGATCATGCGGCCATCGCGATCATGCGGCCATCGCGATCAGGGGGAGCCCGGTCATCGGGTGGTATCCGATCATCGGTGGGGGGCTCGGGCGTCACGCAGGGCCGCCGCGAGCTCGGTCGCGTCATCGAACGGGTACTTGACGCCGTGGATCTCCTGGCCGGCCTCGTGGCCCTTGCCCGCGACGACGACGGCATCGCCTGGACGGGCCATCGCGACGGCGGCGGCGATCGCGGCGCGGCGATCGCCCATCTCCAGCACGTCACCACGACCGGCTTCGGCCTGCGCCCCGACGAGCATCGCCGCGCGGATCGCGGCGGGCTCCTCGGTACGGGGGTTGTCGTCGGTGACGACGAGCACCTCCGCACGCGCCGCGGCGGCCGCACCCATCAGTGCGCGCTTGCCACGGTCACGGTCGCCGCCGCAGCCGAGCACCACGAGCAGCCTCCCCGGCACCTGGGCGCGCAGGGTGTCCAGCAGGGCCGCGACGGCGCCGGGCTTGTGCGCGTAGTCGACGACGGCGAGGAAGGGCTGGCCCGCCTCGACCCGCTGCATCCGCCCCGGGACGGCGAGCTGTGCGAATCCCCGCGCCGCGACGGTCGCCGGCACGCCGACGGCGTCGAGGCAGGCGAGCGCCACCAGTGCGTTGGCGAGGTTGAACGCGCCGGGCAGCAGCAGCCGGACCGCCACCCGCGCGCCGCCGGGGCCGAGCGCGGTGAAGGCCTGCGTGCCGTCGGCGCCCGTCGTGGCGTCCACGGCACGCCAGTCCGCGGTGTCGCCGGTGGACACCGTGACGGCGTCCGGGGTGCGGGCGGCGAGGCGGGCGCCCCACTCGTCGTCGACGCAGATCACGACACGCCCGGCCCAGCTGTCGAACAGGGTGGCCTTCGTCTCGAAGTAGTCGTCCATGTCGCGGTGGAAGTCGAGGTGGTCCTGCGACAGGTTCGTGAACGCGCCGACGGCGAACCGGGTGCCCGTGACCCGGCCCAGTGCCAGCGCGTGGCTGGAGACCTCCATCGCCACGTCCGTCACGCCCGCCTGCTCCATCACCGCGAACAGGGCCTGCAGGTCGGGGGCCTCCGGGGTGGTGAGCGCGCTGGGCAGCGCGTCACCGCGGATGCGGGTGCCGATCGTCCCGAGCAGCCCGGTGGCGCGCCTGGCCGCGACGAGGCCCGCCTCGATCAGGTGCGTCACCGTGGTCTTGCCGCTGGTACCGGTGACACCGATCACCGACAGCCGGGCCGTCGGATCGCCGTAGACCAGCGCCGCTGCCGCGCCCAGCACCTCGCGGGGACGCGGGTGGACGAGCACGGGGACGCCGGCGAGTGCGGGGCGCCCGGCGCCCTCGGGATCGGTGAGCACGGCCACCGCCCCTGCGGCGAGCGCGGCCGGGACGAAGTCGGCGCCGTGGGCCCGTGAACCGGGCAGCGCCGCGAACAGGTCGCCCGGGCGCACCTCCGCGGCACGCAGCGTCACACCCGTGACACCGGGCCCGGACGGCCCTGGCGGGGGGACGACGAGCACCGAGGCCAGTGCCCTCAACGCGACCGGACGCGTGTCACGCGGCCGGGGCGGTGCCGCGACGGCGGCGTTGGGATTGGGGGACACGACGCATGAGGCTACCGGCGCCCACTCGCCGCCCTTCGCACGAGTCGGTACGGACGGGCGCGGGAGTCGGTAGGACGCGGTGCGCGAGTCTGTATGAACCGGCGGGGCGGCGCCGGTCCGTGGTCGCACATTCGCCCGCCGCCGCGTACCGACTCGCGGGTCGGTCACTCGCGGTTCGGTCAGGGCGCTACCAGGGTCTGGATCGGGGTCGGGTCGGGGCTGACCGGTAGACGTTCGCGCTGGGCGAGGTAGGTGGAGATGTCGTGGAACAGCGGTGCGGCGCTCGTGCCGCCCGCTGGGGCGTCGAGCATGATCCCCACCACGTACCGGGGATCCTGGGCCGGCAGCATGCCGGCGAAGGTGATCCAGTTCACCGAATTGGAGTAGCAGCCGCACGTGGGGTCCACCTGCTGTGCCGTGCCCGTCTTGCCGGCCACCTGGTAGCCCGGGACTGCCCCCCGGTACCCGGTGCCCCGCTGACCGCGCGCGTCCTGGGTGACGGCGGTGAGCATCGTGCGCAGCTTCGCGGCAGTCTCCGGCGACACCACCCGTACCCCCTCCGGCGCGGGGGCCACGACCCGTACACCGTCGGGCCCCGTGGTCGCGGCGATGATCCGCGGCGGGACCCGCAGGCCGTCGTTTGCCACCGTCTGGTACATCCCGGCCATCTGGAGCACCGTCATGGACAGCCCCTGCCCGATCGGCAGGTTGCCGAATGTCGATCCCGACCAGGTCTCGCGAGCCGGCACCCGGCCCGCGCTCTCACCGGGCAGGCCGACGCCGGTCTTCACACCGAGGCCGAACTTCGCGAGCATGTCGGCGAAGCGCTGCTCGCCCACCTTCTGCGCGGTCATGATCGTGCCGACGTTCGAGGACTTCGCGAGTACACCGGTCAGTGTGTACCGCTCGGTGCCGTGGTTCCAGGCATCCTTGATGGTGCGGTCGGCGACCTTGATGCTGCCCGGCACGGACAGCACATCCTGCGGCGTCGACACGCCGTACTCCAACGCTGCCGCCATCGTGACGATCTTGTTGACGGAGCCGGGCTCGAACGGGCTGGACACCGCGGCGTTGCCGAGCTGCTCGGGCGTGGCGGCGCCCAGGTTCTTCGGGTCGAAGGTCTGGCCGGTGGCGAGCGCGAGAACCTCAGAGGTGGCGCGGTCGAGCACGACGACCGAGGAGTCGTCCTTCGCTCCCGACTTCGCGATGTAGTCGCTCAGGGCGCGCTGCACGGTGTACTGGAGATCGGTGTCCAGGGTGAGCTGCACCGTGGATCCCGGAACGGCGGGCCGCTCGAAGCGCATGCTTCCCGGGATTACGGCGTCGCTGCCGCCCGCAGTATCGACGATGCGCTCGCCGTCGGACCCGGCAAGCTGGTTGTCCTGCGAGCTCTCCAGCCCGATGCGGCCGGCCAACTTCTCGGACTCGGCATCCCACGTCGATGCCCCGACGACGTTCGCCGCGAGCGCGCCCGCCGGGTACTGCCGGTCCTCCCGGCGCTCCTCGGCGATCTCGGGGAACCGGTCGCGCAGCTGACGGGCCACCTCCGGGTCGACGAGCTTCGCGAGCACGACGTAGCCGCGGTCGCTGGTCAGCAGCCCGAGCAGCATCGCAGGGTCCTGACCCGTCGCCAGAGCCACGGCCGCCGCCATCTCCGCGACGTACGCGGCGGTGGCGTCCTGCTTGATGATCGCGATCGAACGCGGGTTCGTCACGAGCGCGCGAGCGGCGACGCTGAACGCCAGCGGGTTGCCCTCACGGTCGAGGATCGCGCCACGCTCGGCGGGAAGGGTGATCCTGGTGGTGGTCTGGCGCGCCGAGGCCGCAGACAGTGCGTCGGCCTGGAGCGTCTGGACCGAGACGAGCTTGAGGGTCGCCACCGCGAGCGCGACGACCAGCAGGATCCGGCCGACCTTGAGCCGGTGGGAGTAGGGGTTGGAGCGGGGTCGCCTGGGCACGGGCCTGCGTGCCGGGGCACGGACCGTGCTGGATGGGCGAGGCCGGGGTGGGGCAACCGCCATCAGCGGGTACCCGCGGCGGCGGGCGGGGTTGCGCCCTCGACCGGTGCCTCCCTGATCGGCGCCGCACCACCAGGATCAGCCACAGCAGGAGCAGGCACAGCAGGAGCAGGCACAGCAGGATCTGCAGGCGGCGG
>JBKJPD010000005.1:0-14773 GCA_046595345.1 Pseudonocardia sp. | reverse complement strand
GCGCGAGATGATCGTCTTCTGGATCTCGCTGGTGCCCTCGCCGATGAGCATGAACGGCGCCTCACGCATGAGCCGCTCGATCTCGTACTCCTTGGAGTAGCCGTAGCCGCCGTGGATGCGGAAGGACTCCTGCACGACCTCGTTGCAGAACTCCGAGCCGATCAGCTTGGCCATCCCGGACTCCACGTCGAAGCGCTCGCCCGAGTCCTTGAGCCGCGCGGCGTTGACCATCATCAGGTGGGCGGCCTCGACCTTGGTGGCCATCTCCGCGAGCTTGAACGCGATGGCCTGGTGCTGAGCGATCGGCTTGCCGAATGTGGAGCGCTGCTGGGCGTAGTCGATGGCCAGTTCGAACGCGCGGATCGAGATGCCGCAGGCGCGCGCGGCGACGTTGACGCGGCCCACCTCGACGCCGTCCATCATCTGAACGAAACCGCCCCCACGCTTGCCGCCGAGGATGCGGTCGGCGGGAACGCGGTGACCCTTGAACACCATCTCGGTGGTGTCGACGCCCTTGTAGCCCATCTTGTCGATCTTGCCGGGGATGATCAACCCGGGCGCGACCTCGCCGTAGCCGACCGGCTTCTCCACCAGGAAGCAGGTGAGGTTCTGGTACGGCTTCGGCGCACCCTCGGCGGTCTTGACCAGCACCGCGGTGAGGGTGGACGTGCCACCGTTGGTCAGCCACATCTTGGCGCCGTCGATCACCCAATCAGCGTCGGGGCCGTCGCCGTCCTGCACTGCCTTCGTCTTGATCGCCGCCACATCGGAGCCGACGTCGGGCTCGGACATCGAGAACGAGCCACGGGTTTCACCCAGCGCCATCTGCGGCAGGTAGCGCTGCTTCTGCTCGGGCGTGCCGTGGTGGGCGATCATGTGCGCCACGATGAAGTGGGTGTTGATCACACCGGAGACGCTCATCCAGCCGCGGGCGATCTGCTCGACGACCAGCGCGTAGGTCAACAGCGACTCTCCGAGCCCGCCGAACTCCTCCGGGATGGTGAGCCCGAAAAGACCCATCTCCTTCATGCCGTCGACGATGTCCTGTGGGTAGGCATCCGCGTGCTCGAGGGCAGTGGCGTGCGGGATGATCTCCTTGTCCACGAACGTCTTGACCGTGGACAGGATCTCCCGCTGGATCTCGGTGAGACCGGCGGTCTGGGCGAGCCGGGCCATGAGTGTTCCTCCGAGCGGGCTTCTGGGCCGCCGGGAACGTGCGCTGAGTCCCGGCGCTGGGCTGCTGGTCCGAAAGTATCCCCGCATCGCATCCCCGGCGCGCCACCGAGCCTGTGAACGTTCTCACCAGGGCGTGTCACTGCCGAGCGCTGCCGACCTCGGACCGGCCCGAACACGGCACACTGTCCCTATGCGGTACTTCACACACCGCAGCCGGTTGGCGCCGACGCTCTTGATCGCGGCGCTGCTGTCGGTCGGCTGCGGTTCGGCGGGAGGGGCACCGACCATGCCCGACGACCCCCGGACGGTCGGGGCACAGACGTCCCGGCTCGTCGTGACTGTCACCGCCGACGGGCGCGCACCGACGACCTGGACGCTCACCTGCAACCCGCCCGGCGGTGATCATCCCGACCCGGTCGCGGCCTGCCGCACACTCGACGCGGCGACGGCTCCCTTCGCCCCGGTCCCGGACGGGATGATGTGCACGCAGATCTACGGCGGCCCGGAGACCGCGACGATCGAGGGCACCTGGCGCGGGGAGCCGGTGAGCGCGGCCTACAAGCGCACCGACGGCTGCGAGATCGCCCGCTGGAATGCACTGTCCGCGGTCTTCGGCTCCGGCGGCCCCTGACCGGGGGCGGCCGGCTCAGCTCTGCGGGGCGGTCCACCTCTCGGTGCGGTCCATGCCCGCTGCCCGGCCCTTGCCGGAGATCACCAGCGCCATCTTGCGGCTGGCCTCGTCGATCATCTCGTCGCCGATCATCGCGGCGCCGCGCTTGCCGCCTGCCTCCGAGGTGAAGAACTCGTATGCGTCGAGGATGTTCTCGGCGTGGTCGAAGTCGCTCTGGGCGGGTGAGAAGGTCTCGTTGGCAGCGTCGATCTGGCCGGGGTGCAGCACCCACTTGCCGTCGAAGCCCAGCGCCGCTGAACGCCCCGCCACGCGCCGGTACCCGTCGACGTCCTTGATCTGCAGATACGGGCCGTCAATGGCCTGCTTGTCGTGGGCCCGCGCCGCCATGAGAATGCTCATCAGGATGTGGTGGTAGGCGTCGCCCACGTCGTAGCCGGGTGGCTGCTCGCCCACCACGAGCGACTTCATGTTGATGCTCGCCATGAAGTCGGCCGGCCCGAAGATGATCGTCTCGACGCGCGGCGAGGCGCTCGCGATCGCGCTGATGTTGATCAGACCCAGCGCGTTCTCGATCTGCGCCTCGATGCCGATCTTCCCGACCTCGTAGCCCATCGTCTTCTCGATCTGGGTGAGCAGCAGATCGAGCGCGATCACCTGCTCCGGCGTCTGCACCTTCGGCAGCATGATCGCATCGAGGTTGGCCCCTGCGCCCTCCACAACCTCGGTGACGTCGCGGTAGGTCCACTCGGTGGTCCAGTCGTTCACCCGGACGACGCGGATCCTGTCGCCCCAGCCACCCTCGTTGAGTGCGGCGACGATCGTCTTGCGGGCACCCGGCTTGGCCAGTGGCGCGCAGGCGTCCTCCAGATCGAGGAAGACCTGGTCGGCGGGCAGCGTGCGGGCCTTGTCGATGAATTTCTGGCTGGACCCCGGGACCGCGAGGCAGGAGCGGCGGGCTCGGGTGGTGCGGGCGATCGTCACAGGCGGACTCCTCGTTGAGGTCGGCACGACTCGCCGTCGATGCTGGCACGGCCGCCGGGCATCGCGTGGCGTGGGGTGATCGGTTTCTCACCCCACCCCTTCCCGCCCAGGAGACCGGCGCCCGTGGGACCCGGGTGGGCGGGACGTCTCCCTACCCCGGGAAACAGGCCGGATCGGTACTGACCGGGGACTTCATCCCCGGAACTCCTAAACTGCGGGGCATGGGAGCCGAGCAGGTCTTCGTGGCACGGCTGGTGGGGCTGGCCGTCTTCGGACCCGACGGGGAACGCATCGGCAAGGTCCGCGACCTCGTGGTCACCCTTCGCGTCGACGCGAGCCCCCCACGGGTGCTCGGAATGGTCGTCGAGATGACGACGCGGCGCCGGATCTTCGTGCCGATGCTGCGGGTGACCAGGGTGGACCCGAGCGCCGTCACGCTCGCCACCGGTTCGGTGAGCCTGCGCAGGTTCGCCCAGCGCCCCCACGAGGCGCTCGTGATCGGGCAGTTGCTCGATGCGCCGGTACGGCTGGTGGAATCCGGCGCCGAGATGATCGTCGTCGACGCTGCCATCGAACCGACCCGATCGCGGGACTGGATCGTCGCGCGGCTCGCGGTGCGGACCCCGCGGCACGGCCTCACCCGACGCGGGCAGGTACAGATCGTGGAGTGGAGTACCGTCACCGGACTGGCCCTGTCGGACCGGCAGGGCACCGCGGGCCTGCTCTCGGTGTTCGAGACGATGCGCCCGGCCGACGTCGCCGCGACCCTGTCGGAGCTGCCCGAGAAGCGCCAGCACGAGGTGATCGACGCCCTGGACGACGAGCGGCTCGCCGACGTGTTCGAGGAGATGTCGGAGGCCGACCAGCGCGCGCTGCTCTCCCACCTCGACGTCGAACGTGCCGCGGACGTGCTCGAGGCGATGTCCCCCGACGACGCCGCCGACCTGCTGCACGAATTGCCCCACGCCGACGCGAACGCCCTGCTCGCCCTGATGGAACCCGACGAGTCCGCCCCGGTCCGCCGGCTGATGCGCTACTCGTCCAACACGGCGGGCGGCCTGATGACCCCCGAGCCGGTCGTCCTGCGGCCGGACGCGACGGTAGCCGAGGCGCTGGCCCGGATCCGCAATCCCGACATCCCGCCCGCGCTGGCCAGCATGGTGTTCGTCTGCCGCCCGCCCTCACAGACACCGACGGGCCGCTACCTCGGCTGCGTACACGTCCAGCGGCTCCTGCGGGAGGCGCCGTTCGCGCTGGTGGCGGGCATCGTCGACAGCGATCTCCCCCGCCTGCACCCGGACGCGACGCTCGGCGAGATCACCCGGTACTTCGCCGCGTACAACCTCGTGGCCGGGCCCGTCGTCGACACCGGGGACCATCTGCTCGGCGCCGTCACCGTCGACGACCTGCTCGACCACCTGCTACCCATCGACTGGCGCGACCAGCTGACCGACGCCCCGGCGCCCAACTCCACGAAGGGCGTCGATGTCTGACGTGACACCGCGCCGGCAGCGGCTGGACCTGCCCCAGCTGGGGCGACGACGGTTCGAGCTCGATCCCGACGGTTTCGCCCGGCTCTCGGAGCGGGTCGCCCGCTTCCTCGGCACGGGACGCTTCCTCGCCATCCAGTCCATCATCGTGGTCTTCTGGATCGCCCTCAACGCCTTCGCGGTGTTCGGGGAGTGGGACCCCTACCCGTTCATCCTGCTCAACCTGGCGTTCTCCACCCAGGCCGCCTACGCCGCGCCGCTGATCCTGCTCGCCCAGAACCGCCAGGACGACCGGGACCGGGTGTCGCTCGAGGAGGACCGGACCCGCGCCGAGCGCACCAAGGCCGACACCGAGTACCTCGCGCGGGAGCTCGCGGCGCTGCGGATCGCGGTGGGCGAGGTCGTGACAAGGGACTACCTGCGGGGCGAGCTGGACAAGCTGCGCGACCGGCTCGACTCCCCGCCGCGCACGCCGCGGGTCAGTCGGCCAGCCGGCGACTGATCCGCTCCAGCGGCCCGAGGTCGGTCTCCTCCAGCCGCGCCGCGAAGTGGCGCACCACCCCTGCGAGATGGGTGCGGGACGCGACGCGCAGCCGCGACAACCCGGCGTCGGTGAGCTCCGCGGCGACCCCGCGGCCGTCCTTCTCGACGCGGCAACGAGCCACCAGGCCAACCTTCTCCAACCGGTCCACCAGCCGCGTCACCCCGGAGCGGGACAGCAGCACGGCGTCGGCGAGATCGGTCATCCGCAGTCGGCGGTCGGGGGCCTCCGCGAGCTGCACCAGCACGTCGTAGGCGGCGAGGGAAAGCTGCTGCTCGGCCAGCAGTTCGGCCTCGAGCACCCGGGTGATCGTGGCGTGGGCCCGCAGGAACGCACGCCAGGCGGAGAGCTGGCCACGCGTGGGCCCCTGCCGGCCTGCCCGGGCGTCGCCCCGCACGTCCGTCGATGCGGCCCCCACGATGTCGGTCACGGCCGATGATCCTACGGACGCGGACCGTCCGGGGCACGGACGTAGCATGGGGCGGGTCGCGGCGGAGGCCGTGACGGCGTCGCAAGGAAGGCCAAGGCCCAGATGTCCACCACCGGTAACACCACCACGATCGAGCAGGCAGTCCGGGTCGCCCTCGCGACGGTCGAGGACCCCGAGATCCACAAGCCGATCACCGATCTCGGCATGGTCAAGGGCGTCACGGTGTCCACCGAGGGCGTCGCGCACGTCGGCGTCTACCTGACAGTCGCCGGTTGCCCGATGAAGGACACGATCACCAAGCGCGTCACAGCGGCCGTCTCCGCCGTCGCGGGCATCACCGGTGTCGAGGTCGAGCTCGACGTGATGAACGACGAGCAGCGCACCGAACTGCGCCGCGGCCTGCGCGGCGACTCCGCCGACCCGGTCATCCCGTTCGCCCAGCCCGGCTCGCTGACCCGGGTGTACTGCGTCGCGTCGGGCAAGGGCGGGGTGGGCAAGTCGTCGGTGACGGTCAACCTCGCCGTCGCGATGGCCGCCCGCGGGCTGTCCGTGGGTGTCGTCGACGCCGACATCTACGGGCATTCCATCCCGCGGATGCTCGGCACCGATGCGCGGCCCACCAAGGTCGAGAACATGATCATGCCGCCGCAGGCGCACGGGGTGAAGCTCATCTCGATCGGCATGTTCACCCCCGGCAACGACGCCGTGGTCTGGCGTGGCCCGATGCTGCACCGCGCGCTGCAGCAGTTCCTCGCCGACGTGTACTGGGGCGACCTCGACGTCCTGCTCCTCGATCTGCCCCCGGGCACCGGCGACATCGCGATCTCCACCGCCCAGCTCATCCCCAACGCCGAACTGCTGGTCGTCACCACCCCGCAGATGGCGGCGGCCGAGGTCGCCGAGCGGGCCGGCTCGATCGCCCTGCAGACCCGCCAGCGCATCGTCGGCGTCGTCGAGAACATGTCGTGGATGGAACTGCCCGACGGTTCCCGCGTGGAGGTCTTCGGCTCGGGCGGCGGTCAGGCGGTGGCCGACTCGCTCACGAAGACCCTCGGCGCGCCCGTCCCGCTACTGGGCCAGATCCCGCTGGAGACCCGCCTGCGCGAGTGCGGCGACGAGGGCACCCCCATCATCCTGGCCGCGCCGGAGGCACCGAGCGCACAGGCCCTACGGAAGATCTCGGACAAACTGACGACACGAGCACGAGGTCTGGCAGGCATGTCCCTGAGCCTGAGCCCCGTCCGCAAGTAGCACGATTCGGAGCCGAACTGCACAGCCACACCCTCGTCGGCAGCAGTTCGGCTCCGAGAGGCTGTCAGGCGAGGGCGTCGCGCCAGAGCGATACCGCGTCGTCCACCTGGGCTGCGGTCACTACCAGGGCCGGGATCATGCGGACCACGTTGCCGAACGGGCCGCAGGTGAGCAGGAGCAGGCCCCGCTCCGCCGCCGACGCCTGGGCCTTCGTCGCCGCTGCCGTGTCCGGCCCGCCGTCCTGCGTGCAGAACTCGTTGCCCACCATCAGACCCAGGCCGCGGACGTCGGCGATGCCGGGGTTGTCGGCTGCCACCTTGCGCAGGCCCTCCAGCAGCCGCAGCCCCTGCTCGGCGGCGTTCGCGACGAGCCCCTCGTCCTCGATGACGTCGAGGGTGGCGAGCGCGGCGGCGCAGGCCACCGCGTTGCCGCCGTACGTACCGCCCTGCGAGCCCGGCCTCGCCTTCGCCATCAAGTCCCCGGGGGCCGCGATCGCCGAGAGCGGGAACCCGCTCGCCAGGCCCTTCGCCGTGATCAGCACGTCGGGCGTCACGCCGGATACGTGCTGATGACCCCAGAACTTGCCGGTGCGACCGAAACCGGTCTGCACCTCGTCGAGGACGAGCAGGATGCCGTGGGCGTCGGCCCGCTCGCGGAGCCCGGCGAGGAACGCGTGCGGTATCGGGACATAACCGCCCTCGCCCAGCACCGGCTCCACCAGGAACGCCGCGACGTCGGACGCGGGTGCCGCCGTGACCAGCAGCCGGTCCAGCTCGCGCAGGCAGAACGCGACCGTCTCCTCCTCGCTCCAGCCGTAGCGGAACGCGTACGGGAACGGCGCGAACGCCACGCCGCCCATCATCGGCCCGATCCCCGCGCGGATCTTGGCTCCGGACGTCGTGAGCGCAGCCGCACCCATCGTCCGGCCGTGGAAGCCACCGTCGAACGCGACGATCGTCGACCTGCCCGTGGCGTGCCGCGCCAGCCGCACCGATGCCTCGACGGCCTCACTGCCGGAGTTGAGGAAGAACACGCTGTCCAGGCCCGCCGGAAGCACGTCGCCCAGACGCTCCGTCAGCCGCAGCAGCGGTTGATGCATGACCGTCGTGTACTGGCCGTGGATGAGCGTGGCCACCTGCTCCTGCGCCGCGGCGACGACGCGGGGGTGGCAGTGTCCGGTGCTCGTGACGCCGATGCCGGCGGTGAAGTCGAGGTGCCGGCGCCCGTCGGTGTCGTAGAGGTACACGCCCTCGCCGCGGGCCGCGAGTACCGGCGTCGCCTGCTTCAGGACGGGGGACAGGTGGGCCATGCGCACTCCTCGAAGTTGTCATATTGTCTACAATCTGTGCCGATGGAAGCACAGCGCGGTGCCTGCAGGCAAGCCCGCGGGGGTCCGACGCCCGCCGATCCGTGCCGACCCGGCCGCCGGTCCGTTCCGGCGCCCGGCTCAGGCGGGGGCGGACGGGGCCAGGATGCGGACCACCGCGTCGGCCATGTGGGCCTCCACCACCGCGGTGAGGCGTTCGACGTCGCCGTCCCGCACGGCGGCGCAGAGCTCGCGGTGCTCGGCGATCAATGCCTGGGCGGGTGGGGCGGTCTGCTGCAACGCGGCCAGACACATCCGGGTCTCGACGAGCAACGCGTCGGCCATCCGGCACAGCCGGGGGCTGCCCGACGCGGCGACGAACTCGGCGTGGAAGGCGTGGTCGGCGTCGGCCAGGGCCACCGGGTCACCCGCCGCGGCCTCCATCACGCCCAGCGCCACCGCCAGTCGCCCGGTGGCCGCCTCATGGCCCCCTGACATCAGGAGCAGCCCGGCGGCCCGTTCGACGGCCGCACGGGCCTGGTAGACGTCGCGGACGTCGGCGGCGTCGAGGTTCCGCACGAACAGGCCGCGGTGGCGTTCGCTGCGCAGCAGGCCCTCGGCCACCAGGTGCTGCATCGCCTCCCGCAACGGCCCACGGCTCACCCCCAGCCGGGTGGCCAGCTCGACCTCACCCAACTGGGTGCCGGGCGGGAACGTGCCGCGCATGATCGCGACGCGGAGACGGTCGGCGACGATGGCCGCGGTGGACCGGCGCTCGACGGGCTCCAGATCGGTGAGGTCCATCACCGGCTCATCATGACGCGAACAACGCGCCCAGCCCTCGCCGGGGAACAGCGGCTCCGGCGAGCCGCAAACCCTGCCACACGCTCACCTGGTTGGCGGTGAGCACCGGCTTGCCGAGCCGCGCGTCGAGCGCGTCGAGCAGGTCGATCGTGTGCAGCGCCGTGTCGGGCAGCAGGACGGCCTGCGCGCCCGCGTGGTCGGCGGCCGCGGCGAACGCCAGTACGGCGTCGGACTCCAGGGTGCCCACCTCCGCGGCCGTGACGATTCCCCGCGACGACAGCGACAGCACCTCGATTCCGGCCGCGGCGAGAAACGCGACGAAGCTCTTCGCGACGTCGTCGGGATAGGTGGCGCCCACCGCCACCCGCGTGACGCCCAGGTGCGCGCACGCGTCGACGAACGCGAACGACGTGCTCGACGCCGGCACCCCCGCCGCCGCCCCCAGCGCCGCGACCTGCGCCGCGGCGCCGTCATGTCCGAAGACGAAGCTGCCGCTGGTGCAGGCCCACATCACGGCGTCGAGCGGAACGGGCAGCCTGCGCAGCCCCTCGGCGAGGACGTCGTCGGCACCGATGTCGAGCAGCGCGTCCACGCGATGGGCGTCCACCCGCATCTCGGTGTGCACCAGCGGAAGCCGGGGGCCGTCGAGCAGGGCCTCCGCGCGCGGGTAGTCGTCCTCGGCGGAGAAGCCGGGGTAGAGGATGCCGATGGTGGCCGATGACGATGGATCGAGGGTCATGCCGCTCCCGGTCGTAGTTCGTGTGGCTCTGCGGTGCCGGCGTGGTCCGGCGCGGTCAGCAACCGGCCGCCCCCGTTCGCCTTCCGGCCCATGGCCCGCAAGGCGGCCCACATCGTCACCTGGTTGGCGGTGAGCACCGGCTTGCCGAGCGCTTGCTCGAGCGGCTCGATGAGGTCGAAGGTGGGCAGGTTGGTGCAGCTGATGAACAGCGCCTGCGCGGCGTCGGTGTCGACGGCGCGGACGATCTCGATCACCTGGGCGTAGGTGACCCGCCAGATGTGTCCGAGCAGACCCAACCCCTCGCAGGACACCGTGCGCACCCCGTGCTCGGCGAGATAGCCGACGAGCCGGCGCGTCACGGGTTCGACATAGGGCGTGGCGATGGCCAGCCGGGACACGCCGAGCAGGTCGAGCGCGTCGATCAGCGCCCCGGACGTGGTGCAGGCGATGGGCGCCCCGGAATCGACCATCGTGCGCCGCAGGATCAGCTCGCCCGCGGCGCCGTCGACGAAGCTGCCGCAGGTGCAGGCGTAACTGACGACGGCGGGCTCGGGGGTGAGGACGTCGCGGGTGGCGCGGCGGATCGCGCGGCGGTCACCGCAGGCCACGGCCATCTCGACGGTCATCGGGGTGGTGAAGAACGGCAGCCGGGTGAGGTAGAGCGAGATGTCCTCCGGCACCCACCGCCACAGCTCGCGGTCGAGCGCGAAGTCGAACGGTGCGACGACGCCGATCCCCTGCTGGCGGGTGGGTTCGACGAGGCCTACCGAGAGCTCGGTCGGCACGGCGGCGCGCCCTAGCCTTCGGCGCGGTCGGACACGCGCTCGTAACCGAGCCGCTCCCCCACGCTGCCCGAACGCCACACGTCGTGGCAGGCCTCGGCCATGGCGTCGAGGCCCTCGACGATGGTGGCGTAGACGTTGCCCGGCACCCAGCCGACGTCACCGTTGATCAGCAGGTTGTTGCGGCCGTAGAAGATCGCGAGATCGATCACGCCGGGCAGGTGGTCGATGCCCTGGTCGGCCTTGAACGACTGGGCGAGCATTCCGCCGGCGAACGAGAAATACACGACGTCGCCGGGGATCGGGGTGACGGTGGTGTTCTCGTAGCCGATCTCCGGCCCGAAGCGCGGCACCATCGTGTAGACCTCGTTGCGCGCGTACTTGGCATGCTGGGCCTCGCCTCCCATCGGGAGGGCGTCCCAGACCGCGGCGCAGGTGCGGGGGGCGTCCTTCTCCAGGAGCTCGGCGACACACGACACGCCGCGGCTCTCGAGGGTGATGCGGACAAGTTTCGACATGGGCGATCTCCAGCGTCCGACGGGGTTCCCGCAGCACCGCGGATTGTTGACAATCATACGAACGGTTTCTAGCGTGTCAAACAGCAGGCCCCGCTGCTCGAAAGGACGTCTCGCTTGCCTGTTCTCGCAGCTCAGCGGCCTAATCCCAGCATCACGGTGCTCTGTGCACCCGACGATCCCCCACATTTCGATCTTGGCGGGCACCGACTCGCCACCGATGTGTCCTCCCTCACCACGGCGTTGCCGGGAACCGAGATTCTGCTCGTCTGGGACTTCACGTCCGACGCCGTGCGCGACGCCTGGCCCGCAGCGGACGGCGCGCTGCGCTGGGTGCACACGGCCAGCGCAGGCGTGGACCGGCTCACCTTCCCGGCGCTCGTGGACTCGACGGTGACCGTCACCAACTCCCGGGGCGTCTTCGACTCCCCGATGGCCGAGTACGTGCTGGGCCTGGTCCTCGCGATGGCCAAGGACCTCCCCGGCACGCTCGCGGCCCAGGCGCGCCACGACTGGCGTCACCGCGAGACCGAACCGGTGGCGGGCAGCACCGCCGTGGTGGTGGGCGGCGGGCCGATCGGGCAGGCGATCGCGCGATTGCTCGGTGCCGTCGGAATGCAGGTGACCCTGCTCGGGCGCCGCGAGTTCGGGACGCTGCCGGACCTGCTCCCACACACCGACTGGCTCGTGCTGGCCGCGCCCCTCACCGACACCACCCGCGGCCTTCTCGACGCCACCGCGCTCGCCGCACTGCCGCCCCGCGCACGGGTGATCAACGTGGGGCGCGGGGGGCTCGTCGTCGAACCCGACCTGGTCGACGCGCTGCGCACCGGCCGGATCGCCGGGGCGGCGCTGGACGTGTTCGCCCGCGAACCGCTGGCGGTCGACTCCCCGCTGTGGGACCTGCCAGGTGTGATCGTCTCGCCGCACATGTCCGGCGATCTCATCGGCTGGCGGGACACCCTCGCCGCCGTGTTCCTCGACAATCTCGCCCGGTACCGGGCAGGCCGACCGCTGTGCAACGTGGTGGACAAGGCCCTCGGCTACGTCACGGAGGGCGGGCGCACGAGCCCGACCATCAGCACAGCCACCACCGCAGGAGGACACCCGTGAACCCCGCCGACCTCACCGCGCTCGAACTGCTCGCGGCTTACCGGTCCGGGGAACTCTCCCCGGTCGAGGCGACCCGGGACGTGCTCGACCGGGTCCGGCGGCTCGATCCCACCGTCAAGGCCTTCTGCCTGGTCGACGAGGAGACGGCGCTGGCGTCGGCGCGGGAGTCGCAGGAGCGGTGGCGGCGCGGGGAGCCGTCCGGGTTGCTCGACGGAGTGCCGGTCTCGATCAAGGACATCCTGTTGACCGACGGCTGGCCGACCCGGCGCGGCTCCACGACCGTGGACCCCACCGGCCCCTGGACGGTGGACGGCCCGCACGTGGCGCGTGTCCGGGAACACAACGCGGTGCTGTTCGGCAAGACCACTACCCCTGAGCTGGGATGGAAGGGTGTCACGGACTCCCCGCTGACCGGCGCCACCGGCAATCCCTGGGACCCGACGCGCACCGCGGGCGGTTCCTCGGGCGGCAGCGCGGCGGCGGTCGCGCTGGGGATGGGCCCATTGAGCCTGGGCACCGACGGCGGTGGCTCGGTGCGCATCCCCGCCGCGTTCACCGGCACCACCGCACACAAACCGACCTACGGGCGCGTTCCGCACTACCCGGCAAGCCCGTTCGGCACGCTCGCGCATGTCGGCCCGATGGCCCGCACCGCCGCCGATGCCGCGCTGCTGCTCGACGTGATCTCCGGTACGGATGTGCGCGACCCGTGGGCGCTCGCCCCGGCGCCTCCCGTGTCCGCGGCGCTCGCCCCTGGGGCGCTCGACTCCGCGGCCACCTCCGGCCTGCGGATCGCGGTCAGCGCAACGCTCGGGTTCGTCGACGTCCACCCGGGGGTCGCGGCCGCGTTCGCCGCGGCGGTGGACGTGTTCACATCGCTCGGTGCGACGATCGAGGAGGTCGACCCCGGGTTCAGCGATCCCGTCGACGCGTTCGAAGTGCTGTGGTTCGCCGGGGTGGCCAAGTCGATCGAGCAGCTCGACGACCGCGACCGGGCGCGGATGGATCCCGGGCTCGTCGACGTAGCCGAGCAGGGCGCGCGCCGCACCGCGGTGGAGTACGTCGCCGCGATGGCGGTGCGCGACGACCTCGGCACACTGATGGGCGAGTTCCACACCCGCTTCGACCTGCTCCTCACCCCGACGCTGCCGATCACCGCGTTCGAGGTGGGCGTGGAGGTGCCTGCGGGCTGGCCGCGGGAGCGATGGACGTCCTGGACGCCGTTCACGTACCCGTTCAACATGACCCAGCAGCCCGCGGCGAGCGTGCCGTGCGGTTTCGTCGCAGGTCTACCGGTAGGCCTGCAGATCATCGGACCACGACACGGGGACGGCGCGGTACTGGCAGCAGCCCACGCCTACCAACAGGCCACGAGCTGGCACCGGCAGCGCCCGCCCCTGCACTGATCCTGCGATTCCACGCCGCAACGCTGTTCCCGGGGCACCGCGGACAGCGTTGCGGCTCCGGAATGTGGCGGGGTCAGGTTGCGTCGGGGTCGATCGGGGGGGCTTCGTTCTGCCTCAACGTCGCGGGGGCCGGGCCTGTCGCGGGGTGGCGCTCGGGGGTCGAGCCGTTGGACTTCGTCAGGTTCGGGGTGGTACCTGCCTCGGCCGGGCCGGGGGCGAAGCCATTGGGCTTGGGCTCGGGGTCGGGGTCGTCCCAGAAGGCGCGCTTCGCCGCGTTTCGCGGGTTGAAGTCGCGCAGGCCGCGCAGCTCCTCCAGCGGCTTGCGCAGCGTCTCGAACTCCGAGCCGAACTCTCCGCGGAGCTGTTCGCGCGCCCCGCCGGCGTAATCCTTGACCTGCCGGATGGTCTTGCCGAGCCAGGCCGCCGCGGCGGGGAGCCGCTCCGGGCCGAGGATGAACAATCCGGCCACGATGAGTACCAGGATCTCGCCCCAGCCGACGCTCTCGAACACGACTCCACCTTAACCTGTCAATCTGAGGTGAGGACCACCGACACCGTCAACGGGCGGCCGCCGCGGAGCAGCCCGACAGTCACCGTCTCCCCGGGTTTCCGCTCCCGGACAGCCACGACCAGCTCGTCGGCGCCCGCGATGGACCGCTCCCCCACCCGCACGATGACATCGCCCTCGACGACCCCGGCGGCGGCCGCGGCGCCGCCCTGCTGGACGTTCTGCACCTGCGCGCCGTCGGTGGTGCCGTCGCTGACCGACCGGGCGTTGACCCCGATCTCGGCGTGCTTCACGACACCGGTACGGATCAGTTCCGCGGCGATGACACGCGCGGCGTCGATCGGGATGGCGAAGCCGAGGCCGATCGAGCCACCCTCACCCTGGCCGAGGCTGCGGATGGCGGTGTTGATACCGACGACGGCGCCGGTGGAGTCGACCAGCGGCCCGCCGGAGTTGCCCGGGTTGATGGCCGCGTCGGTCTGGATCGCGTCGATCACCGCGTTGGTGTCGGTCCCCTCGCCGTCGGCGCGGACCGGACGGTCCAGCGCGCTGACGATGCCGGAGGTCACCGTCCCCGAGAGCCCCAGCGGCGAGCCGATGGCGACGACCGGGTCCCCGACGACGACCCCGCTGGAGCGGCCGAGCGGAGCGGCCACCAGGTCGGTGACGCCGTCGACCTTGATCACCGCGAGGTCGGAGGACGGGTCGCGGCCGACGATGGTGGCGGGCACGGTCCTGGTGTTCTGGAACGTCACGCTGATGGTGCCGCCGTCGGTCGCCGCGGCGGAGATGACGTGGTTGTTCGTGAGGATGTAGCCGTCGTCGCGGATGACGAAGCCGGACCCGGTTCCCCCACCGGTCGAGGTGGCGACGTCGATGCTCACCACCGCCGGCAGCAGGGCGGCAGCGATGCCGGCGACGGAGCTCGGCGTCCGGTCCTGCGACGTCGCTGCGCCGCCGGTGCCCAGGCTCGCGCCGGGGTCGAGCGCGGAGGAGGTCGACCCGGTGCCACGCTCGGCCGCCTGGTAGCCCACGACGCCGCCGACGGTGCCCGCGACCAGCGCCGAGGCCAGCGCGAGGGCGACGACCCCCACCCCGAG
>JBKJPD010000649.1:0-3966 GCA_046595345.1 Pseudonocardia sp. | reverse complement strand
GAGATGGTGAGGGTGCGCTCGGCCATCCCCGGCAGCGTGGCAATGGAGACGTGCCGGGCGCCGTCGAACACCATGTGCTCGTACACCTCGTCGGCCACCACAACGGCCCCGTGTTCGGCGGCGAGCGAGCCGATCATCGTCAGCTGCGACGGGGTGAACACCGCGCCGGTCGGGTTGTGCGGGGTATTGACCAGCACGATCCGGGTGCGGGGCGAGAACGCGGCGCGCAGCTCGTCGGGATCGAACCCGAACGACGGCGGCCGCAGCGGGACGGCTTTGAGCACCGCACCGGCGAGCGCGACCGTCGCGGCGTAGGAGTCGTAGTACGGCTGGAACGTCACGACCTCGTCGCCCGGTTCGCACAGCGCGAGCACCGCGGCGGCGATCGCCTCGGTGGCACCGGTGGTGACCAGCACGTCATCCGGGTCGACGACGAGGCCGTGGAATCGGAGCTGATGCGCAGCCACGGCGGCGCGCAACGCCGGGACACCCGGGCCGGGCGGGTACTGATTGATGCCGCCGGTGATGTTCGCGGCCGCGTCGGCGAGCAGTGACTCCGGCCCGTCGGTGTCCGGGAAGCCCTGGCCGAGATTGATCGCCCCGGTGCGCAGAGCCAGCGCCGACATCTCCGCGAAGATCGTCGACGTGAACCCGCGCATCCGTTCCACCAGCATGGATGAAATCGTAACCGCACAGTTGCCGGCGGTATCGGGAGCGGGTTCGGGGGGCAGCAGGAGAATCCCCACCGCCCCCGTCGAAACCCCTCCCACACGCAACGTAAGCGGCGCTGGGCAAGTTAACCAAGTCCGGCGCGGACATGCAGGTGGCGCATGCACCTGTTCGTATTGAGAGCGGGATGTTTCCCGGGCAGCGTCGCTGCGGTGCAGGTCGAAATCCATTCCGGTGATCTATTGACGGACCGACCTTGCCCGACGTGACCCCGAGCGTGATGATTTCCGTCATGGATGGCACCTCGGCACGGATCCTCGTCGCCTCGACTCTCGGCAGGATCATCGAACCGCGGCTCTGTCAGGCGTTCGCCCCCGGTCTGATCACCGTGGCCGTCAACGAGCAGCAGGTCCGCACCGCGATCACCGAGAACCTGAGGTTCGACGTCGTCCTCGCCGATCTCACCTGGAACGACGTCGAGCTCGAGTACTCGATAGACGGCCTCGACGTGCTCGACCTCGTGCACGGACTGGGGCGCCACGCTCCCGTCGTGTTCGCCGCCCAGGGCCATGGCATCGAACAGGACCATCTCGACGAGGCGGCGGTACGCGGCGGGGTCGCCGGGATCATCCGCAAGGCGAGCGGGGTAGAGGCGCTCATTCCGGTGCTGCGGCAGGTGGCGACCGGCCGCATCCTACCGCCGAGCATGCCCCCGTCATCGAGGATGACGATCTACCGGTACTTCGGTGCCGGCCAGCGGGGTGAGACCGCCGCTCGCCTGGCCGGTGCCATCGCGGCCCGCCAGGCGTCCAACTACGACACCCTCGCCGCGGTGGCGAAGTGCTCGAAGAACACCGCGATCAAGATCGCCGACAAGTACCTCGGACCGTTGATCCTCGAGCGCGGTGAGCATCCCGAGGATGTTCCGCTGACCACGCAGTCGGTGTACCGGTGGTGCGGGGAACATTCCCGCTACCTCGTCAGCTGGTGCCGGCGCTACGGCCACTCCGACGTGATCGGGCCGCGTGGTCGCTGAAACCACCCGATATGATTCACCGCACACTCCTTCGTGAGCGGGAACACGGCCCGCGTCGCGGTGCCTTGGACCTTTGGTGACGACGACTCCCGATCAGGTCCAGCAATGGACGCCGCAGACTCGGGGACAGCGACTGAACCTCATCGTGATGCTGGGCGCGCTCACCGCACTGGGCCCGCTCACGATCGACATGTACCTTCCGGCGTTGCCGGCCATCACCGACGAGCTGATGACGACCTCGGCGGTCATCCAGCTCACGCTCACCGGCACGCTGGTCGGGCTCGCGCTCGGCCAGCTGATCATCGGCCCGCTGTCGGACGCGCTGGGCCGCCGCCGCCCGCTGCTCATCGGCGCGAGTGTGCACGTCGTGTCGTCGGTGCTGTGCGCTGTCGCCCCGAACATCGCCGTCCTCGGCGCGTTGCGGGTGTTGCAGGGTGTCGGTGCTGCCGCCGGGATGGTCGTGGCGTTGGCGATCGTGCGCGACCTGTTCACCGGCCGGGCCGCCGCCACCCTGCTCTCCCGGTTGATCCTCGTGATGGGGGCCGCACCGGTGATCGCCCCGACGCTCGGCAGCGAGTTGCTGCGTTACACCTCGTGGCGTGGGGTATTCGTCGCGCTGGCCGTCTACGGCCTCGTGATCATCCCACTCGCGTGGTGGACGCTACGCGAGACGCTGCCGCCCGAGCGTCGCCGCAGCGCCGGCATCATGAGCACCCTGCGTACCTACCGGAGCCTGCTGCGCGACCGGACCTTCGTCGGGCTCGTGTTCGTCGCAGGCCTCGCGATCGCGGGGCTGTTCGGCTACATCGCCGGGTCGTCGTTCGTATTCCAGGAGCAGTTCGGCCTCAACCAGCAGGAGTTCGGCCTGCTGTTCGGCGCGGGCGCGTTCTGGCTGATCGCGGCCACCCAGCTCAACACGTTGCTGCTGCGCCGGTACGAGCCGCGCCAGCTGCTGCTCGCGTCGAGCATCGCCGGCACGATCGCCGCGTTCGCCCTGCTCTGTACTGCGCTGACCCAGTTCGGAGGTCTGGTCGGGATCGTGGTGCCGCTGTGGGTCGTGCTGTTCACCGTCGGGCTCTCGCTGCCGAACGCCCCCGCGCTGGCATTGGGTCGCCACGGCGAGGCGGCCGGCACCGCCGCGGCGATGCTGGGCGCCGTCCAGTTCGGCGTCGGCGCGCTGATCTCGCCGTTGGTCGGTGTACTGGGCAACGATGCCGTCGCGATGGGCGTGGTCGTCTCCGGCGGCCTGCTGCTCGCGCTCGCCGTGCTCGTCGTCGTCGTCCGGCCGTGGGAGCTGGACAGCATCGACGCGCCGCTCACCGCTGCGGCCCACTGACCGTCCGCACCGCGAGGTAGGGCAGGAACGCCTGGGTGAGCGGGCCGATCGCGAGGGCGTAGAGCACGGTCCCGACCCCGACGGTGCCGCCGAGCAGCCAGCCCACGGCGAGCACGATGATCTCCAGGCCGGTCCGCACCAGCCGCAACGACCACCCGGTGCGCGCCGCGAGACCCGTCATCAGCCCGTCGCGGGGGCCGGGACCCAGGCGCGCGCCGACGTACGCGGCCGTCGCGACACCGTTGAGCACGATCCCGGCGACCATCATCGCGATGCGCCCCGCCATGCCCGCCGGCCCCGGGATCAACGCCAGTGCCACGTCGACGGACACCGCGATCAGCACGACGTTCGCGACGGTGCCGATGCCGGGGCCCTGGCGTAGCGGGATCCACAGCAGCAGCACCACCGCCCCGGTGATCGCGGTGATCACCCCGAAGCTCAGCTGGGCGTGCACGGTGAGGCCCTCGTGCAGCACGTCCCAGGGGTTGAGCCCGAGCGCCGCGCGGATCTGCAGCGCCATACTGGTGCCGTACAGCGTGAGGCCCACCAGTAGCTGCGGGACGCGCCGCGCCGGGTTGCAGGTGACGGGCAGCGTGCGCAGATCGACGGTGGGCACGGGCTCCATCCTCCGGTGCCCGACGCTCGCGACCAGGGCCAATCCGGGCGGGCTGGACCCCGCACCGCGGGCGGGTCAGGGCGTGTCGACCGGGACGCCGCCCTCCAGGTACCAGGTTCCGCCTGTCGTGCGTGCCCTGACCGCCGCGGCCACCCGCCGGGCCGGCCGGGCCGCCATCATGACGTGCAGTTCGTCCGGCGGGAGGTACGCCCACGCGCTCAGCTCGTCGGGCCGCAGCACGATCGCGTCGAGCTGCTCCTCGGTCAGCACGCCACCGTCGAACACGAACCGCATGCGTTCCTCGTGGAC
>JBKJPD010000439.1:0-4714 GCA_046595345.1 Pseudonocardia sp. | reverse complement strand
CGCTGATCGGCGAGGTAGACCAGCCGCGCACCACCCGGCCCCGGGCCGTCGGTGAGCAGCTCCCCGAACGCACCGAGCGCCGCCGCGAGCTGGTAGACCGCCAATTGGGGGTGCTCGGCCGCCGACCGGGCGGTGACGGCCACCTTGCCCGTCTTGACGTCGATCACCACGGCCCGGCCCTGCGCGTCGACTTCGAGTCGGTCGACGCGCCCGCGCAGGCGCAACTCGCCCCGGCCCACCTCGGCGTCGCCGGGCAGGTCCAGCTGCATGGGCTGCTCGACGGCCACCAGCCGCAACCCCTCCTCGCGGCTGGAGCGCACCCACTCGTCGAACGCGCCGAGCATGCCGCGCACCCGCACCAGCTCGCGGCGCCCGAACCAGGGGGCACCAGCGTCGAGGCGCGCCCAGGCCGACCGCAACGCGCCCTCCAACTCGGCCGCATCCGCGCCGCCGGCGGCGGCCTGAACGAGCGCGTGCACCAGCGAACCGGTGACGGCCGACAACGCCCCGACCTCCCGGCCGCCGTGGCGCTCCAGCACCCACCGCAGCGGGCACCGCATGATCTTCTCGACGTCCGAGGGGGACACCGGCACGATCTCACCCTCGGGGCGCAGCGGGGCGTCGCTCGACACCGGGGCCAGCCCGTACCAGTCGTCGGGGTGGGCGCCGGGGACCCCGACGGCAGCGAGCCGGGCCAGCTGAGCTGCGGCCCGATCCCGGGCACCCGGCGGACCTGCGCCGTCCGGTGCGCAGACCGAACGCCGGAGCTCGCCCACCAGCTCGGCCAGCACCAGGGACCGCCCCGGTCGGTGCACCGGCCGGTCCGCCTGGCCGGCGGGCACCGGATCGAGGTCATCGAGGAATCGCGAGGGCTGCTCGTCCTCCCCCTGGACGGCCCCGCCCTGAACAGCGCTGACCAACAGGGTGTGTCGCGCGCGGGTGCACGCCACGTAGAACAGCCTGCGCTCCTCCGCCAGCAGCGGCGCCACCCGCGAGACCGTCTCCGCCGGCGTGGCGACCCCCGCGACCAGGTCGACGAGCCGCTCGTTGCCGAGCAGGCTGCCGCGCAACCGCAGATCGGGCCAGCTGCCCTCCTGTACCCCGGGGACCGCGACGACGTCCCATTCGCGGCCGCGCGCGGCGTGTGCGGTGAGCAGCACGACCGCCTCGCCCTGCGGCGCCCGCGCGGCCAGCGAGTCGCCCGGGAGCTGCTGGTCTGCCAGATAGGAGGTGAACCCGGTGATGTCGGCGCCGGGCAGCCGGTCGGTGTGCCGCGCGGCGGCGTCGAACAGGGCGAGGACGGCGTCGAGATCGCGGTCGGCCGCCGCCCCGACGGGGCCGCCGCGAGCGCTGGCCTCGGTCCACCGGGGCCCGAGCCCACATGCCTGCCACACCCGCCACAGCACCTCCTCGGCGCTCTCTCCGGCACGCACGGCATCGCCCGCGAGAGCGAGCAGGGTGCCGATCCGCCGCAGCGGGGCCGTCTCGTGGGCCGGCAGCGTGACCAGCGGATCGGGGCGGCCAAGCGCCGCCGAGCACAGGGCCTCCACCAGCAGCGGATCACTCCCGGCCGGCTCGGTTTCGGAGTCGGTCCCGGATCCGGCGGCGTGCAGTCGAAGCAGGCCCCGGCGCAGTCGGCGCATGCGCATCGGGTCGGCTGAGCCGAGTGCGGAGGCGAGCAGCGCGGTGGCGGCATCGGCGTCGATCTCGTCGGGATGGGTGCCGAATCGCAGCACCATCAGCAGCGGCACCACCGCGGGCTGGCGGGCCAGCGGAAGCTCGTCGGGCGGCGCGACGATGGGCACGCCCGCGGCCAGCAACGCCCGGCGCAGCGTGGGCAGCGACCGCCGCGTGGAGCGCGCCAGCACCGCCATCCGCGACCACGGAACGCCGCCGGTGAGGTGGGCCCGGCGGAGCTGATCGGCCACCCAGCCGGCCTCCTTGGCCGCCGAGCCGAACACCCGGACCTGGACGGATCCCTCCCGCGGCGGGGGGTCGGCCTGCGGTGCCACCCGCTGCCGACCCTGTCCGGCGCCGGGCAGCCGCGCGACCAGCCGGGCCCCCGCGGCCCGAACGGCGGGCCCGCCCCTGTGATCGACGGTGAGGACGACCGTCTCCGCCTCGATCGCGCGCAGCCCCCCCGGGTCGGCGCCCCGGAAGTTGAGGACGGCCTGGTCGGGATCGCCTGCGAGCAGGACCGTGCGCGCCGTGGATCCCAGCGCCCGCACCAGCTCCATCTGCTGCGGATCGAGGTCCTGCGCATCGTCGACGACCAGGTGCCGCACGCGCTCCCGTTCGGCGGCGAGCAGTTCCGGATCCGATGCCAGGGCGTCGAGCGCGGCGGCCACAAGCTCGGCGGCGTCCAGCGCCGGGGCGGTGGCCTGCGGGGCGCTGCGGCCCGCGGCCCCGCGCAGCAGGTTGACGTGCTCGTAGCTGCGGTAGAACCGGCCCGCGGCGCTCCACGCGGGTACGTCGTGGCGCTCCCCCAGTTCGTGCAGCTCTGCTGGCCCGATGCCGCGTTCGGCGGCCCGCAGCAGCAGCTCGCGGAGCTCCGCGGCGAACCCGGGCAGCCCCAGAGCAGGGCGCAGCCGCTCGGGCCATCCCGAATCGGGCGCGCCCCCGCCGTCAGGGCCGACCAGCTCGCCGCCCAGCAGATCGCGCACCACGGCGTCCTGCTCGGCGCTGGCAAGCAGCCGCGGCGGCGGATCGCCGTGCCGCGCCGCATGCAGCCGCAACACGCCGAACGCGTAGGAGTGGACGGTGCGGACGAGCAGTTCCCGCGATGTGTGACCCTCACCGGAGCCGTGCAGCAGCTCGCCCAGGCGCTCGCGCAGCTCCCCCGCCGCCCGCCTACTGCCGACGAGCAACAGCGTGCGCGCCGGATCGTCCCCGGCCCGGACCCTGGCCGCGATGGTGGCGAGCAGCAGCGTGGTCTTGCCGGTGCCCGGCCCGCCCACCACCCGCAACGGACCCGACACGTGGGCCAGTACGCGGTGTGCGGCCGCATCCCACACCGGTTCGGGGCCGCCCGGCCGCGCCCTGCGGACGAGCCCGGGCGCGGCCCGGCCCGCATCCGGGCCAGGCCTGCGGCGATCGGTGGGGAGCACACCGGGGATGCAACCACGCCCGACCGACCGATCCGCGCGGGGGCCGGTCGGTGCCGCGGGCAGATCTGGCGCGAGCCCGGGCGGCAAGGGCTCGCCGCGATGCGCGGCGGCCTGGCACGATCAGCGCCGTGTCCGCGCTCTACGTCCACACCTACGGTCCCGACGACGGCGTGCCCGTCCTCGCCCTGCACGGCGTCACCGGGCACGGTGCCCGCTGGCGGGTGCTCGCCGAGGCCCTGCCGCACGTCCGGTTCGTCGGCGTCGACCTGCGGGGCCACGGCCGATCCCCGTGGACGCCGCCGTGGAACATCGAGCAGCACGTCACCGACGCGCTCGCGGTGCTCGACGACCTGGGGCTCGCGCGCGTCGTGGTGGCCGGGCACTCCTTCGGCGGCGCGATCGCCCTGCACCTGGCGCGCGCTGCCCCGGAGCGGGTCGAGCGGCTGGTGCTGCTCGATCCGGCGACCGGCCTCGACGCCCAGGACATGCTGGACACCGCCGAGACGAGCCGCGCCGACGAGTCCTACCCGGACCTGACGGCCGCCCGCGCCGATCGCGCCGGGAGGTGGGCGGGCGTCGACGGCGCACTGGTGGACGCCGAGCTCGCCGAGCACCTCGTGCGCGACGGCGTCCGCTGGCGCTACCGGTACTGCCGCGCGGCGGCGGTCGTGGCATGGAGCGAGATGGCTCGGCCCGCGCTCACCCCGCCGCCCGGCCTGCCGACCCTGCTGCTGCCCGCCCGCAGGGCCGACTTCGTCGCTGCGGCATGGGTGGACGCCTGCCGCGCGGCGCTGGGCGACCGGCTCACCGTCTCCGAGATCGACAGCGGCCACATGGTCTACCTGGAACGGACTGCCCAGGTCGCCGACCTGATGCGGGGCTTCCTGAGGGGTTGACGATGGACGAGGAGACGCTGGAGCGGGTGCGGGAGGTCGTGCGCTCCATCCCGGCCGGCGAGACGGCGAGCTACGGCGAGGTGGCGGCCCGCGCGGGCCTGCGATCGGCACGGCTCGTCGGCCGCATCCTCGCCGAGGACGGCCACGACCTGCCGTGGCACCGGGTGCTCCGCGCCGACGGCACCTGCGCCCCCCACATCGCCGCGGAACAGGCCGCCCGCCTGCGCGTCGAGGGCGTGCTGCTGGTGGACGGCCGCCTCCCGCGCCCGCGCCACCGCTGACACCCGGGCATCAAGCGGGACATCGCGGCCGCTCGATCCGGCTTCGACGGCTCCGGGGCGTAACGACTCTCCACACAACCTGTCGTGGGCGGAGGTGGACCCGGTCCGGCGGGCCGCGGCGAAGATCATGGCCGTGGTGCGCCGAACGGTCCAGGTCCGCCGACCCCGGTACGGTGACTCGCACACACCGCTGGGCCCATTGTGGCCCAGCCATATCCAGTCGGGTGTCCCGGAGCAGCGGTGACGCCCCCGCTCCGGGACGGAGGCCGAGGTCATGGTCCAGCGGTGCCGGGCGCCCCGGGTCACCGGTTTGCGGTGGTGTCGGGGTGGTTGACCTGCCCCGGTTGCGGGTGGAGCTGGCCGCGGCCGCCGTTTTCCCGGCCGGGGAGCGGGTCCGGCGGATCTGTGAGGTGTGTGTGGTGTCGGTGCC
>JBKJPD010000428.1:0-3933 GCA_046595345.1 Pseudonocardia sp. | reverse complement strand
ATCAGCTCCCGGAACCTGCTGGGACCGATGATGCCCCGGGTCCGCGAGTACACCCCGGCCAACAGCGGGCAGCACGTCATCCACACCGGCGGCGACCACGCCTCCTACCTCCAGCTGCCTGTCCAGACCGGGCGATGAGCGAGCCGGCCACGAACGGGCCGCTGACCGGCACCCTCGTCGTCGACCTCAGCCGGGCCCTGGCCGGACCACACGCCACGATGATGCTCGGCGACATGGGTGCCCGTGTGATCAAGGTGGAGTCCCCGGGTGCCGGTGACGAGTCGCGCCAGTGGGGGCCACCGTTCGTCGGACCGCAGGACGATCCCGTCTCCACCTACTTCCTGTCCGCCAACCGCAACAAGGAGTCGATCCAGCTCGATCTCAAGTCGGACGGGGGGCGCCGCGATCTCGAGCGGCTGGTCGAGCGGGCCGATGTCCTCGTGGAGAACTTCCGGCCGGGGGTGCTGGCGCGCCTCGGCTTCGACCTCCCTCGCCTCGACGAGCTCAACCCGCGCCTGGTCCTGCTCTCCATCAGCGGGTTCGGCCACGACGGCCCCGAGGCCGGGCGGGCGGGCTACGACCAGATCGCCCAGGGCGAGGCGGGACTCATGTCGCTGACCGGCCCCGGCCCGGATCAGCCCATGAAGGCAGGGGTGCCCATCGCCGATCTGCTCGCCGGCATGTACGGCGCCTACGGAGTGGTCGCGGCGCTGGTCGATCGGGCACGTACCGGTCGAGGCACGGTGGTCCGGACCTCCCTGCTGGCGGCGGTCGTCGGGGTGCACGCGTTCCAGGGCACCCGGTGGACCGTGGCCGGTGAGGTGCCCGGCGCGATGGGCAACCACCACCCCACCATCGCCCCGTACGGAGCGTTCGCGACGAAGGACGGAATGATCCAGATCGCCGTCGGGAACGACGTCCAGTGGCGCGCGGTGGCGCTCGCCACCGGACTCGACGCCGCCGACCCACGCTTCGCCACCGCCGGCGGCCGGGTCCGGCACCGCACCGAGCTCACCACCGAGCTCGAGGACCGGTTGCGCGCGAGCTGCAGCTGGGACTGGCTCGCCCGGTTCGCCGATGTGGGGGTTCCCTCGGGGAAGGTGCGCACCCTGGACGAGGTCTACACCTGGGACCAGACCCTCAGCCAGGGTCTCGTCGTCGACGTCGACCACCCCACCCTGGGCACGATCCAGCTCCCGGGGCCGCCTCTGCGGCTGGAGGGCCTCGACGGAACGAACTCGGGGCGGCAGAACCACACAGCCCCGCCGTTGCTGGGGCAACACGATGCAGTGATCGGCGAGTGGCTGAACAGCTGACCGCTCGGTGGCCCCACCCCCGCGACAGGAGCACACGATGACCATGGATGTAGGTCCGCTGTCCGCGGCGATCGACCCTGCGCTGTTGCGCGAAACGCTGGGGCACTACCCGACCGGGGTAGCCGTCGTCACCGCGCTGGCTGAGGACGGCAGCCCCGACGGCATGGTCGTCGGGACGTTCTCCTCGGTCTCCCTGGACCCTCCGTTGATCGCCTTCTTCCCCGCCAAGAGCTCGAGGAGCTTCGTTCGGTTCAGGGACGCCCGAACCTTCTGCATCAACGTCCTCGCCTCCGACCAGGAGCCGCTGTGTCGCCGGATAGCGACCGGCGGAGCGGGCAAGTTCGATGGCGTGCGTTGGCGGCTCGGGCCCCTCGGCTCACCCATCCTCGACGGCGCGGTGTCCTGGATCGAGTGCACGTTCGAGGAGGTTCGGGAGGCCGGCGATCACTACGTCGTGCTGGGACGTGTGCACGAGTTCGGGGTCGAGCGGTCGACGTTGCCGTTGCTGTTCTTCCAAGGCGGATACGGGCGGTTCTCGCCCGGATCGTTCATCGCCGCACCGGATCCCGAGCTGATCCAGGCAGCGCAGCTGGCCGAGACGATCCGGTCAGAGGTGGAGGACCTCAGTGACGGCCTCGGGGTCAACTGCAGCGTCCTCGCCAAGATCCGCAGCGACGCTGTACTGGTGCTCGCCGCGAACGGGGGACGGGTGTCCGAGTCCTCGCCGCTCGGACATCGACAATCGATCATTCCACCGCTCGGAGCCGTGTTCATGGCGAACGCGACACCGTCGGAGATCGAGGAGTGGCTGCGGCGGGCGCCGCATGACAGTCGGGACCGCCGCGATCTCCACAGCACCCTGCTCGGCACCGTGCGCGAACGTGGCTACTCGCTCCTCGCTGCCGAGCCGGGGCTGCTCCGGCGCCATCAGGCGGTGCTGGCCGCGTTCGAGCAGTCCGACCGGCTCCCACGACAGGAACGCGACGTGCGGCAGGCGACGTCCGACCTGGCGGATCTGTTCTGCCCCGACCTTGTGGCGGGTCGACGGTACGATCTTGCATCGATCGTGGTGCTCGTCCCCACCATGGGAGATCTGCCTCCCATGGCGCTGCGGATGACCGGGATGCCGAAGTCGGTGCCGACCGAACAGGTCGAGTCCTGGATTCACGGCCTCAAGCGGGTTGCCGCGTCGGCGGCCGGGGCCGGTACCCGTCGGTGATCGGCACGAGCTCGACCGTCGGGCGCCATGACCAGTCCCGCGATTTCGGTGGAGATCTACGGCCGGGCGCTGCTCGGACTCACCGACGGAGTGGCGGCGCTGCTCTGAAGCCGGAGTGCCGATAGTGCCGGTTACGTGGACCTCCGGACGGAGCGGGACGATCTGCGCACGGAGCGTGAGCCGTCTCACCGACTCGGGTATGACCGGCTCACCGCCGTACCAACCCCGACCTGGCCCGCTGCCGAGCCGCGACCCTGATCGCCGACCTGCGCGGCTGCCCGATCCGCGAGCTCACCCGGCTCGGGCGGACCCTCTATTCCCCTCCGGGGTGCGACAGTCACCTCCACAAGACTCGTGTCCGCGCCTACGCCACGATTGCCCCTGTTCGCGATACGTTCGCCAAGCCTGTCCGGGTGCCCCAGCGCAGGAACAGGGCGATCCGGCCCGCACAGACCGTCCGGCGAGCCGTTCATCGCCCGTCGTCGGACGGCGCATGCGCGGCGAGGCGGAGCTGTGCGTTCTCCTCGTGGAGGCGGGCGATCTCTTGCTGGAGGGGGTCCACGACGCTGCGAACCTCGTCGGTGGTGAACCGTGCAGTGATGTGTTTTGGGCAGTTCCATGACAGCGCCGCGACGTCGACGACCACGGAGCGTTCGATCCTGCCGGGATAGCCTGGCACCGTCAGCGATGTGGCCAGCGCGGGGTCGTCGTCGACGTCGACGACGCGCGCGGTGCCCAGGAGCTTGATCCGGCGCGGCGCGGCGAGGTCCATGAGGATCATCGCGACACGGGCGCCGCCGTCGGGGTCGAGGTTTCCCGCGGTGATGTACTGCCGGTTTCCCCGGAAGTCCGCCCAGGCGATCGTGTGCTCGTCGAGCACTCGCAGGAAGCCGGGGGGGCCACCGCGGAATTGGACGTACGGCCAGCCGGCGGAGCCCACGGTGGCGAGGTGGAAGCCGTCGCGCGCAGTGATGAACGCGGCCTCGTCGGGGCCGATCCGGTCCAGCTCGTCGGGGGTCGAGAGCAACCGGTCGGCGACCGCTGTGCTGCCGTAGCGTTCCTGGGCTGAGCGGACGGCCGGGCTGAACGTCAGTTGGGCGAATCGCTGGGGCACCGTGACTGCGTACCACATGCTCACGACGACGTGACGCCGGAATTCACCGACAACCGACGTCACTGTTCACCGTCATAGCCAGATTGAGAATGGGAGCGTGGGCTGGCCCCACCGTGGCGGTCTGATCTGGCCCACCTCCCGGGGCGGCACGCCGCCCTGGCGGAGGCGGAGGAGAACTGCTGGTGGTCGCGCAGGACGGCCTTCACATCGTGATGGCGGGCAATGGCCCAGATGTCGTAGGCAGCCGGCGTCAACTGCGATGCCCAGGGTCGATTCCTTCAGAC
>JBKJPD010000534.1:0-7293 GCA_046595345.1 Pseudonocardia sp. | reverse complement strand
GTGCCCGCGCTGCTGTTCAGCGCCGGCGCGATGGGCTTCTTCGCGCTGCCCTACACCGACCACAACCGCAGCACGGGCAGGAACACCAGCGGATACAGGATCACCGTGTAGGGCAGCGCGAAGAAGCCCATCGCGCCGGCGCTGAACAGCAGCGCGGGCACGGCTACGAACGTGTAGGCGGTGTAGAGGTCACCGCCGATGAGGAACCAGGTGATCCACGAGCCGAACTTGCGCCCGCCCAGCCCCCACTCGTCGAGGTGGTCCAACGTGTCTCCCCGCTGCCAGCGGGCGGCCAGGAAGCCCAACACGGTGACCATGGCGAACAGCACGGTGAACACCCCGAGCTCGATCCACTTGATCATCGGCCGGTCCTCTCGTCCACGTCGTCGACGTCACCGGACGCGACGGGCGCGGCCTCGTCACGCGTCATCACGTAGACGATCGCCACGCAGACGACGCCGACGGGCACCCAGGCGAACTGGTACCAGTAGAAGAACGGCAGGCCGAACAGTCGCGGCTCGCGCGTGTTGAACCAGGGCGTGACGAGCATGAGGAAGGGGACGAGGAGGAGCAGGTTCCACGCGCTCCAGCGCAACCCCTCCGTCCGCTTCCGAGACGTCGATCGTGACATATGGGGCTCCGCTGGATCGCCGCGATGGGGGGACCGCGGCATCCTAGGTCGGCGACGGGGTCCTCGCCGAAAGGCGGGATCCGTCGCCGACAGGCGGAGATCACCGGTTGGGGATCACGGGACCGCACGGAGCCCGGTCGGCGGGCTCAGAACGGTGATCATGCCCGGCGGGCGTGGGTCCGGCCCGCCGCAACGTCGTCGCGGCGGGCCGGGAGCGGGCCTGCGGGTGTCACATGCCCAGGCGATGTTTCAGGGCCTCGAGCTCATCGCGCATCGACGTCGGCAGCTTCTCGCCGATGTGGTCGAACCACTCCTCGATCAGCGGGATCTCCGCCTTCCACTCCTCGACGTCGACCACGAGTGCGGCGTCGACGTCCGCGCGCGGCGTGCCCAGGCCGCCGAGGTCCATCTGGTCAGCGGTCGGGACGTAGCCGATGGCCGTCTCCGTAGCGGCGGCTGTGCCCTCGATACGCTCGATGGCCCACTTCAGGACGCGACTGTTCTCGCCGAACCCGGGCCACAGGAACCGGCCGTCGGCGCCACGCCGGAACCAGTTGACGTAGAAGATCTTCGGCAGCTTGCCGGCGTCTGCGTTCTTGCCGATGTCCACCCAGTGCTGGAAGTAGTCACCAGCGTTGTAACCGAGGAACGGCAGCATCGCCATCGGGTCGCGGCGGACCTGTCCGAGACCACCGGTCGCCGCGGCGGTCTTCTCGCTCGACATGGTGGCGCCCATGAACGTGCCGTGCTGCCAGTCGCGGGACTCGGTGATCAGCGGCACGGTGGTCTTGCGGCGGCCGCCGAAGAAGATCGCCGAGATCGGGACGCCCCGGGGGTCCTCCCACTCCGGCGCCACGACCGGGCACTGACTGATCGGCGTGCAGTAGCGGGAGTTCGGATGCGCGGCGGGTTTGTCGGAATCGGGCGTCCAGTCCTCGTTCCGCCAGGACCGCAGGTGCTCCGGCTCGCCTTCGAGTCCCTCCCACCAGATGTCACCGTCATCGGTGAGCGCGACGTTGGTGAACAGTGAGTTTCCCTGCTCGATCGTGCGCATGGCGTTCGGATTGGTCTTCCAGTTCGTGCCGGGCGCGACACCGAAGAAGCCGTACTCGGGGTTGACCGCGTAGAGCCGGCCGTCCTCGCCGAAGCGCATCCAGGCGATGTCGTCGCCGACGGTTTCGGCACGCCAGCCGGGGACGGTGGGCTGGAGCATGGCGAGGTTGGTCTTGCCGCAGGCCGACGGGAACGCCGCTGCGACGTAGTACGCCTTCTCCTGCGGGCTGATCAGCTTGAGGATCAGCATGTGCTCGGCCAACCAGCCCTCGTCGTGCGCCATCACCGAGGCGATGCGTAGGGCGTAGCACTTCTTGCCGAGCAGAGCGTTGCCGCCGTAGCCGGAGCCGTAGCTCCAGATCTCCCGGGACTCCGGGAAATGGGTGATGTACTTCGTGTCGCTGCACGGCCATGCCACGTCGGCCTGGCCGGACTCCAGCGGGGCACCGACCGAATGCAGAGCGGGCACGAACCTGTCGCCGGCAGGACCGTCGAACAGGGGCAGGACTGAGGCGCCCATCCTTGTCATGATCTTCATCGAGGCCACGACGTACTCGGAGTCGGTGATCTCGACACCCAGGAACGGCTCATCGGCGTCGAGCGGGCCCATACAGAACGGGATGACGTACATCGTCCGACCCCGCATGCACCCCCGGTACAGCCCCGTCATGAGGGCCTTCATCTCGGCCGGGTCCATCCAGTTGTTGGTGGGACCGGCGTCGGCCTCTTCGACCGAACAGATGAAGGTGCGCTCCTCGACCCGCGCGACATCGTCGGGATCCGACGCGGCCCAGAAGGAGTTGGGCTTCTTCCGTTCGTCGAGCTTGACGAAGGTGCCCGCCTCGACGAGCCGGCTCGTCACACGATCCCACTCGGCGTCGGAACCGTCGCACCAGACGATGCGGTCGGGGGTGGTCAGCGCGGCGATCTCGCTGACCCAGGACAGCAGCCGTGTGTTGTCGGTCGGCGCTTCATCGAGCCCTGGCACGGTTGCCGCAGTCATCTCGTCCTCGCTCCTCGCCGGCGCCCCGGCTCCGGGAATGCTGCGCACACCCGAACCATCGTGACCGGGTGTGCGGGTGTGCGGGTCAAATACGGAATTTGACGGTACAGCCGGTGTACGGATTACCCCACCACAGGCGTTGTCGATTGGGCCACAGGACCGATCATGTAATCGATTCAGTTGACGCGTAGGCATTCGGCCGGCGCATTCCCGGAGCCGGGTTCGGGCTCGTGACCAGCGCGTTACCGGCCCGGTACGGGCAGAAGGGGCGCTGACCGGGCAACACCGGCCGAGACGGCCGACACACCGCCTCAACCCGAGGATCGCCCCTCACGACGACGCAATCGGGTGAACCCTGCCGTTCAGTAGCCGGACACCCGCCGGTCGCCTGGCTCCCCGACCATTGTCGATCATCGGATCGAGGCGTACCCGCCCTCTCGACCGGGTGTCCGGCCACGGTGGTGTCGCATGCCGATCGAGGCCTGCTCACACCTTTCCCGGCCCATCGCGCGACCGTAGAGTGATGGTCAACGCTGGGAGGCCACGATGAACGATCTCGTCCCCTACCTCATCCTGCTCGCCGTCTCCGTCGGCCTGACGTTCCTCGTCGGACGCCTGCTCGTCACCGCGGGCGAGCCGTTCCTGCAGGACGTGTTCCGGGACCGGGCGGTCAGCCGCTCGGTCAACCTGCTGCTGTCGGTGCTGTTCCATCTGATCACCCTCGGGGTGCTGGCGATCATCTCGGTCGTGAACCTGGGGTCCATGGACGGGAACCCGGTCCAGGGTTTCGTCCTGCGGCTGGGGGTGGTGCTGCTGATCCTCGGCGTCGCGTACGGCATCTCGATGCTGGTGCTCATCCGCATCCGGGAGCGCCGTCGCGCCGACCAGATCTCTGAGCACGTGCAGGAGCGGCTCGCCGAGCGGGCCGCTGACACCCGCCCCACCGAGACGACGCCACACCCGGCCACGCCCCAGCCGTAACGGCGCGAGCAGCGACGACCCGCCCCTGATCAGCGGGCGGTGCCGCCGCGCAGGCCCACCGCCACCACGACCGCCACCACGATCAGGACGCCAGCGCCGGTCAGGACTGTCACGTCCACACCCGCTCCGAAAGCAGCTCGGGCCGACGTCAGGAGCGCCGCAGCCTCCGGCCCGGCAAGGCGCCCGGCGACTCCGACGGCACCGCCGAGCGTCTCCCGGGCCGCGGTGGCGTCCACCGCGCCGACCCCCACCGGCACCGTCACCGCGCCCCGGTACACGGCGGCGAGGATGCTGCCGAGCACTGCCGTGCCGAGCACTGCGCCGATCTCGTAGGCCGTCTCGGACACCGCGGACGCCGAGCCCGCGCGGTCAGCGGGGGCGGCGGCCAGAATCGCGTCGTTCGTGATCGTCTCCGAGAGACCGATGCCGGTACCGACGAGCACGGCCGCGACGCCGAGCAGCACCACCGCGAGGTGACCGCCCAACGCGGTACACAGCAGGTAGCCGCTCGCGGCGAGCAGCAGCCCGACCGGTACGAGTGCCCGCAGCGGGAAGTGTCGGGCGAGCCGGGACGCGACCAGACCGGCCACCATCGTCAGCAGGAAGCCGGGGGCCAGTACCGTTCCCGCCTCGATCGGGGACAGGCCGAGCACGAGCATCAGGTACTGGGCGGAGAAGAACACCAGGCCCGTGTAGGCGAACATCGTGGTCGCGTTCGCCAGCGCCGAGAGCCGCAGCACCGGCGAGGCGAACAGGGTGATGTCCAGCAGCGGCTCCTCGCCCGCGGCGAGCCGTGCCCGGGCCCTGCGCACGAACAGCACTCCGGCGACGACGCCGACGATCAACGACAGGACGGCCGAGTCCGTGATCCCGTCATGGGCCATCAGCTTGATCCCGAGCACGGTAGGCACCATTGCCAGCAGCGAGAGCGCCACGCCCAGCGGATCGAGCCTGCCCGCTGTCCGGATCCTCGACTCGCGCAGCACGAACACGCCCAGTACCAGCAGCGCGATCGTTACCGGCACATTGACGAGAAAGACCGATCCCCACCAGAAGTGCTCCAGCAACACCCCGCCGACGATCGGGCCGAGCGCCGCGCCCCCCGCGAACCCGGTGGCCCAGATCGCGACGGCGAGCCGCCGCTGGGCACGGTCGAGGAACAGGGTGCGCAGCAGTGCCAGCGTGGCGGGCATGAGCATCGCGCCGAAGAATCCGAGCAACGCGCGGGCGGCGATGAGGTGCACGGCGTCAGTCGCGAAGGTTGCCACGAGAGAGACCAACCCGAACCCGGCGACGCCGATGAGCAGCATGCGGCGCCGCCCGACGCGGTCGCCCAGCGTGCCCATCGTGACGAGCAGCCCGGCGAGCACGAGCGGGTAGATATCGACGATCCACAGCAGTTGCGTCGCCGACGGGGCCAGTGCGGCACTGATCGAGGGCAGTGCGAAGCCGAGGACTGTGTTGTCGATCGCCACGATGAGCGTCGGCAGGAACAGGACGGCGAGCCCGAACCACTCGCGACGGCCGGCGCGGGGTGGGTCGGAGATGTGGCCGGCCGGGTTGTGATCGACAGGGGCGTTGATGGTCATGACGTACCTCGGGAAGGGGATTGATATACCGTCTAGACGGTACAGTGCTGTCGGCTGTTCCCGCCCCTCCCGGCGGCGTGGCGAATCCCACCCGCGTTCGCGCGCCTAGACTCCGGCGATGGCAAGCGCCCGGGACCGTGTACTGGACGCGTACGAGACGTTGCTGATCGAGCACGGCCGCGGCTCTGCCACGCTCGACGCGGTGGCCGGGGCCGCCGAGGTCTCGAAGGGCGGGCTGCTCTACCACTTCGCGTCCAAGGACGCGCTGGTCACCGGCCTCCTGGACAGGTTGCGTGAGCGCAGCGCCGAGGACGCCGACGCGATCCGGCAGGCCCCCGACGGCGCGGTCGCCTACTACTTACGCACCTCGGCGCCCGGCGGCGGCATACTCGGCGGCGTCACCCGCACCTACCTGGCCGTCCTGCGGATCGCCGACGGGAGCACGACGGGCCAGGCCGTGCGCGACGCACTCGCCCTGGTGGACGCCGACGCCCTCGCCGCGCTGTGCGAGGAGCTGAACGACCCGGTCCTCGCCTGGCTCACGCAGCTCGTCGGCGACGGCCTGTACCTGCGCACCCTCACCGGCACCCCCCTCCCGCAGGACCTGAACGTGGACGACCTCCTGGCCCGCTTGCGCACCTACTTCCCCCCAACCTGACAGCCCGCGAGTCGGGGTCTCAACGCCCGCGAGTCGGGGTCTCAACGCCCGCGAGTCGGGCTCTCAACGGGGGCAAGCGCGTCGGCGACCGGGCCGAGCCTCTCCTGATCCGCCGACTCCACGGCCGCCCATCCACCACGTGCCGCTTTCGGCGTCCAGCCCACCGAGATCAGCCATCCGGTGCGCCCGCGCCGCGAATGAGCTCCGCCCCGTCGCGGGCGACACCCGGATCGAGCTGGTGCGGCCGGGGTAGCCACACCCGCTACCGTCCCCGGGGTGCTGCTGCTGACCACCCTCGCCCACGAGCAGACGACCGACCTCGGCTTCCTGCGGGGCAAGCTCCCCGACCGGGTGCACCGCACCGAGCCGGCATTGGGCACCGCCACCGAGTACTTCCCCCTCGGGGATGCAGACCGCTACCCGAACCTTCCCGACGGGGCGCGGCGCGATCCCGGCCACCGATTCGAGTGGACCCGCGCCGAGTTCGCCGGGTGGTGCGCGCCGGTGGCCGCCGGGCACGGCTACCGGGTGCGCCACGACGGCGTCGGCGGACCCGCTGCGGCACTCGGGCGCCCGACCCGGCCGGCGGAGTTCCACCGATGAAGATCCCCGAGCTGTCGCTCGTCGTGCTCGTCGGGGTGAGCGGGTCCGGCAAGTCGACGTTCGCCGCACGGCACTTCCTACCGACCGAGGTGCTGTCCTCCGACGTCTTCCGCGGCCTCGTCTCCGACGACCCGGACGACCAGGGCGCCACCGCCGACGCGTTCGCCGCGCTGCACCACCTGGCCGGGGTCCGGCTGCGGCGGGGGCGGTTGACGGTGGTCGACGCCACCAGTACGCAGAGGGCTGCGCGCGCGCCGCTGGTGGAGCTGGCGCGCGAGCACCACGTCATCCCGGTGGCGATCGTGCTCGACCTGCCCGAAGGGCTCTGCGCGCAGCGCTCACGCTTCGGCGCAGGCGTGGTCGAGCGCCAGCACGGCGAGCTGCGGTGCTCGATCGCCCGGCTCACGAGCGAGGGGTTCCGGACGGTACACGTGCTGCGCACGCCCGAGGACGTGAATTCCGCCGAGGTCGGTCGCACCCGCTCCTAGGTCGCGCTCGTGCTACCCCCGGATATGGCTCAGTACCGGCCGGCCGGTGCGCGCCGCCCTCGCCGCGGCCTGCTGTGCGATCACCGGGATCGGGATCGGCAGCCGGTGCACCGTCACGTTCCAGTACCGGCTTCCCGGGTCGCCCGCACGCCAGGCGTTGGCCAGCCGGGTGGCAGCGTCGGCGTCCATCCGCCTGCGCGGGCGGGGACGCATGCCGCAGCGCTCCCGGACCTCCCGGTCCAACGCGCGCCAGGCGTCGTCGGCGGTGGTGTGCACGCTGACCGTCG
>JBKJPD010000286.1:0-3761 GCA_046595345.1 Pseudonocardia sp. | reverse complement strand
CCGGTGCCCGAGTTGGCGGCCCGTCGGGCGGAGTCGGCGATGCTGCACGGGGATCTCGACCTGGCGCTGGCCCAGGCAGATCAGGTCCTGTCCATGCCCGAGCAGGTCCCCGCGGCCGACGTCGTACAGGCCGGGACGATAGCGGCGGCTGTGCTCGCGCGGCGCGGCATGCTGGCCCGCAGTGCCGAGCTCTACCGGTGGATGGGCACCTCGATGGGGCGCGGAGCGGTACTCGCGGTGCCCGCCCTGATCGGTACCGGCGCGCTCGACGAGGCCCGCGAGGTGCTGCGCGGTCCGGCGGCGGTGCCCGGGACGCCGCGGCGTCCCCCGACGATGTTGGCCGGCGCCGAGGAACTGATGGCGCAGGGCGTCTACGACTCGGTGGCGGGCTCGCCCACCGCGGCGCTCTCGGCGCTGACGAGGGCTGCGGCGCTGCTGGAGTCGAGCCGGCGTGCGGCGCTGCTGCCGGACACGCCGGCCGCGCTGGCGGCGCTCGTCGCCGTGCACTGCGGGGAGCTCGACGTGGCGCAGTCCGTGCTGGAGCGGGCGGTCCGGGTGCGGTTGGGCGGGCGGTCCGCCGGTATCCGGCACCGGCTGCTGCTGGGCTGGATCGCTCTGTTCCGCGGGGCCACACCCGCCGCGCGCGCCGCACTGGCAGCGGCATCCCCGCCGGGGCGGGTACTCGAGCCGCGGGACGAGTTCCTCGCCGCGGCGCTGGAGGTGGCGCTCGCACGGCGCACCGGGGACCTGGCGTCGCTGATGCCGGCGTGGGGTCGGGCCCGCGAGGCGATCGTCCGCCATCCGGTAGACCTGTTCGTGCTCCAGCAGCTCGGTGAGCTCACGATCGCGGCCACCCGGCTGCGGGAGCCGAGCTGGGTGCGCCCGCACCTCGACGAGGCCCATGCGCTGCTCGCCCGGCTCGGGGATCCCGCGCTGTGGGCGGCGCCCTTGCACTGGTCGTCGCTGCAGGCCGCGATCCTGACCGAGTCGCGTGACGTGGCCGCGCGGCACGCGACGGCGCTGGAGGCGGCGGCGGGCGGCAGCAGGTACGCCGCCGCGATGGCGACCGCTGCCCCGCACTGGGTGCGCCTGCTGGACTCCGACGTCGACGCGACGGCCGTGGAGGCCGCCGCCCGCGGCCTGCACGCAGTTGGATTGGCCTGGGAGGGCGGCAAGCTCGCCGGACAGGCGGCGATCCGCACCCGGGACCGCAAGGCGATGAGCACCCTGCTCGGCTGCGCGCGGGCGTTGCAGAGCAGCGGGCCGGCCGCTCGGCCCGCGGTCCCGGATGCGGACGCCGGCACCGACACCCCGCCGGCGGGCATCCCGATGACGCTGTCCCCCGTGCCGCACCCCGTGTCCGTGTCCGAGCCCGCCGACGACGCGGGGGACGGGCTCCTGAGCGGGCGTGAGCGGGAGGTCGCCGGGCTCGTGCTGGAGGGGATGACCTACAAGCAGATCGGCGAGCAGTTGTTCATCTCGGCCAAGACGGTCGAGCACCACGTGGCCCGGATGCGGCAGCGGCTCGGTTCCGGCAGCCGCGGGGAGCTGTTCGCGCACCTGCGCCAGATCGTCGGCGGCCCGCACGACACCTGAGGATCACCGTCTCGCAGGCCTGGGCCGTCGGTTCGTACCGGCCCGCGGGTTCAGCGGGACAGGCCTGCGAGCACGCCCTCGCAGCTGCGCACCACGAGCCGGGCGATGTCGGATACGGCCCGGCCCGACATGGGGCTCTCGGCACGTCGCTGCCAGCGTGTGATGGCGTCCAGCGCTGCGGCGCGGAGATCGTCGTGTCCGGCTGCGGGTTCCAGGCCCAGCCGGGCCGCTGCCGATCCGCCGTCGCCGCCGAGTAGCAGCTCGGCCTCGGCGAGCGCGTCCGCGGGCAGTTTGACGGTGCCCGAGCGGATGGTGGAGAGCAGCCGCAGCTCGGCGAACTCATGGGCGCCCGCAAGGATGCGCTCCACCTCCGCGGCCAGCGGTGCGGCGGCTGAGCGGGGTTCGCGGGTGAGTACCAGGTCGATGGCCAGCAGCGCGGACCGGGCCTTGAGCAGGTCGCGGCGCTCGGTGAACTGGGTGTTGAGCACGGACCGCAGCTCGTCGAGCCCGCTGCGCCTGACCAGCTCCGTGGCGATCGTGTTCGGGTCGTTCATGCCCTGGCGGATCAGGGTGGTGGACAGCCGCACCCCGAACAGCCCGAACCGCTCCATGAGCCGGGCGCGGGTGTCGGAGTCCGGCGTGGCGAGGTCGATGCGCGAGAAGCGGTCCACCGAGAGCAGCATCGCGTCGAGATCGGCGCGCGGCAGCCCGGCGAGCACGGTGAGCGCGGCGAACTCGTGCTGACGCATGGTGCGCCCGGTCTGGGCGAGTAGCCCGGCCACCGCGACGACGCTCTGGCACAGCCCGCGGATCTTGTCGTCGGCACGGTAGCGCCGGGCGATCCGCCGGGCCGAGCTCATCGCGTCGAGCCGTCCGACGCCGATCTCGTCGGCCCGCGACAGCACCGCGATCGTGTTGATCGGGGTGGCCCGCGCGACACCCTGGTCGAAGAACGACTCGAGGAACCGGAAGTCCGTGGCGTGCAGGTGACGCATCAGGTAGATCACGGCGTCGGCCTGGCTCGGCGCGTCCTCGGGGGCGAGGAAGGCACCGGCCCGCGCCGAGGTGTCCGCCGACAGCGACGCGATGCCGGGCGTATCGATCAGGGTCTGGGTGCGCAGGCTCTGCGACGGCCATTCCACCTCGAGCCGGTCCACCTCTTCGACGGGGAGGCCCTGTAGGTCGAACGACAGCGCCCCGTTGCTGCGGCTGATCGCGAGCTGCCGGGCCGGGGCGGACCGCGGGAACATCGTCACCCTGGGCACCTGGGCGTCCTGGTACCAGGTGACGATCCGGGTGCACTCGCCAGCGTCGGTGGGCGCGATCTCCTCGCCTACCAGCGCGTTGAGCAGCGTGGACTTGCCGGCCTTGACCTTGCCGGCGATGGCGACGCGCAGGGGCTCGTCGAAACGGTCGAGGTTGTGCTGCAACCAGCCGACGGCCTGTGGGCTGTCCTGGTAGGCCTCGATCGTTCGGCGCAGCAGTACCCGGACGGCCGAACCCAGCTGTGGGGCCGGCGAGTTCACTGAGGCGTGCCCGATCCCACGGCCGCCCGCTGGGGGTTGGAGGCGCCGGTCACGAGTTCGCGGGCCCGGGTGGCGAGGCCGTCGATCCGGACGATCTCGGCCTGCAGGTCCCGGATCCGCGCCTCGCGCTCGGACGTCTTGGTCTTCACCGCGCTCTGCGCGGCGGCCACGGAGCCTGCGATCGAGGTGCTCACCTCGTCGGCCAGCGCGCTGAAGTGGTCGCGGAGTTGGCGCTGGGTGAGCCGCAGCATGTCGCGGGAGTCCTTGCCCACCTGGAAGGTCACCTCATCGATGTGCTTGCGTACCGCGGTCTTCGCGTCGTTCTGCCGGCGGCCGAGCAAGCGCTTGCGCTCGTCGCGCACCGTCTTGCCGCCGAAGAGCAGACCCGCGCCGAGCGAGAGCGGGTTGAGCAGCCCGATGCCCGCGATGGTGGTGGCCATGCCGATCATCAGCATGCCGCCGTAGCCACCGCGCATGCCGGTGAACAGCTTCTGCCCGATGCCGAACTTCTCGGCCTCCGGTTGCTCCAGCGGGTCGACCTTGGCTGCGATTCACCGGTCGTCGAAACGTAGGTCGGGAAGCCCGACGTCGGCGCCCTCGGCGAAGTGCTCGGCGACCTGGCCCCCCAGCCAGCGGGCG